>CALVXE010000023.1 GCA_944368795.1 uncultured Clostridia bacterium
GGTGTTGCGCAGCGCGGCGGCCGTGATCGCACATAACGGCGGAGAAAGGCCGCTTTCTCCCGTAAAACAATCGGGCGCGGCGGTGCGCGTCGTCGAATGCGCGTCCGAAGTTTCGGAGGGGATATTCGTCGCGAAAGAAATCGCGCGTATGGCCGGCGGATTGGACATGCTCGGAAAAGGAAGGGAAGAAAAACTGCATTCGTTCGGCGAAATCGCCGTGCTTGCAAGGACGCACCGCATGCTTCGGACGATCGAACAATGCCTTCGCCGCGACGATATACCTTGTTTAACATCGGGGGAGACCGCCTTTTTGGAAGCGCCCGAAGTGAGCGGCACGATCGCCTTTTTCTCTTGGCTCTATAACGGAGATCAATGCTCCGAAGCGGAGGAGTTTTTGGGCGGCAGGGAAAATTTACTGCGGGCGCGGGAACAGTTTGCAAAAAACCGCCGACTGCCGCCGCGGAAACTTCTTGCCGGGTGGCGCGAATATATGCACATCGAATCGCGCGCTTTTGATGACTTGCTCGACGCGGCGCACTATGCGGACATGCCCGATTTTTTGGAGGCGGTGCGGATGGGAGCCGAAGGAGACGTCGCAGTGCCGCGCGGAAAAGCGAACAGCGCCGTGCGCCTTACGACGCTGCACGGTTCCAAGGGCTTGGAATTTCCCGTGGTATTTTTATGCGGGGCGAATGAGGAACTCCTGCCCCTCAGCGTCGGGGAAAAGACCGATGAAAGGGAGGAAAGGCGGCTTTTTTACGTGGGTATGACGCGCGCGGCGGACGAATTGATCATAACGACGAGCGGAAAGCCTTCTCCCTTTTTGCGGGAACTGCCGCCCGAAGTCGTGCGCGAGCAGGCGCGGCCGAAACAAATGTTCCGTCAACTTACATTGTTCGACGCGCTCAAGTGAACAAGAAGAGTATAAAAGAGCCGCACAGGGGGAGAACCGTTTTTTTCGAAACGGCGGGATCGGGCCGCCGGCGGCTCTTTTATATTGCCAAAATGTCCTTAGAAAGTTTAGGAAAGAATCAAAAAAGATTGACTTATTCTGCAATCTATGGTAATCTAAAAGCAGATAGAATTAACGTTAATCCAAAAAATTTTCGCGCTTGCCGCGATATTGCGGCAAAATATATTTTGCGCGGCGTTTCAGGGCTTTGAGGCGAAAGGAATGCCGGTACACCGTAAAAAAAAGAGGTAAAGATATGGCCGAACCCAAAAAAGAACGAAAAGCAAAAATTCGCGTTTTGCTGTTCTTTTTGTTTATGAAAATCGGGCTTTTTACATTCGGCGGAGGATATGCGATGATCGGCTTGATCCGCAGGGAGTTTATTGACCGCCGCAAGTGGATCACGCCGGAAGAATTTACCGATATGATCGCGGTTTCCGAATCGACGCCGGGGCCGCTCGCCATCAACAGCGCGACATACGTCGGGTATAAGATCGGAGGATTTTTAGGCGCTTTGATCAGTACGATCGGCGTTGTGATCCCTTCGTTCGCGATCATTTACGTCATTTCGCTGTTTTTACAGCAGTTTTTGGAATTGAAACTCGTTGCCGCCGCATTCAAGGGGATTCAGGTAGCCGTCGCCTTCCTTATTTTGACGGCCGGGCTGAAATTGTTTAAGGAGATGGTAAAAAATCGCCTGACCGTCGCTATTGCGATTCTTGTTTTTGCCGTCATGATCTGTTTGGACGTTTTTTCGCTTTCGTTCTCTTCGATCTGGATGATTTTGATCGGGGCGGGCATCGGGCTGGCTTTCTATTTGGCCGCGCGCATCAAAACCTGCAGGCAAAGGAAGCTTTTGGAACCGGGCGGCGATACGCTTGCGCAGGGGAAAACGGGCGGCGAGGAAAAGGAGGCGGATGTTTCGCAGGATAAGGCGGAAGATTCGGATCCGTCCGCAGAAAATTCAGCCGGCCTTTCTTCCGTCGGCAAAGACGGCGGAACTTCGGACACCGCCGAGGAAACGAAGGAGGAGGAACGCTGATGGAATATCTTACTCTCTTTCTCGTTTTTTTCAAGATCGGGCTCGTTTCGTTCGGCGGCGGATACAGCATGCTGCCGATGATACAGGACGAAGTGATCTCGCGCGGCTGGCTTACCGAAGAGACGCTGATGAATTTTATCGGCGTTTCCGAATCGACGCCGGGTCCCATTGCCGTAAATATAGCAACCTTTATCGGCTCTTCGCAGGCCGGCATTTTAGGGGCGCTCTGTGCGACGGTAGGCGTCGTTTTGCCATCCTTTATCGTCATCTTGCTGATAGCGGCCGTATTTAAAAACTTTTTAAAAAACCAGTGGGTTCAGGGCTCATTGGTCGGGATCCGTGGAGTCATCATCGGGCTTATTTGTGCGACGGGGCTGTGGATGGCCCTGCAGCTGTTCTTTTTTACCGGGGCCGATTCATCCTTTTTGTTCGATTGGAAAGCCGTCGTGATCGCGGCCGGCCTTACCGCCGTGGTCATCGTGATGAAAAAGGGATTCAAAAAGTCGGCGTCGCCGATCATGTTGATCTTGATATCCGCCGCGCTGGGTATGCTGTTGTATTCCTTTTGATATTTGGTTCAATCTATTATTTGGCCGCCGCAGAGCAAAAGTTTCCTGCGGCGGTATTTTTTACCGGATTGATTTTCCAAAAAAGACAATTTTGTTATAGAAAATACGATTTTGCTTTGCTATAATTAAAAAGAGGTAAGAAATGCTGATCACGGATACGCAAACTCTGCAAAAATTTACTGCAGCCAAACGCCTGTGGCAGGGGATCCCTTCCATAGAAAAGACGAAGGGCGGCCGCCTGTTCGCCGCGTTTTACAGCGGCGGCATCAAAGAGGAGTTCGGAAATTACTGCGCTGTTTTGAAGAGCGAAGACGACGGCATGACATGGAGCGAACCGATTGCCGTTGCATACAACGGGGAAAAGAGCCGCTGTTTTGACGAATGTCTGTGGATCGATCCGCGCGGCAGACTGTGGTTTACCTGGAACGTTATGCCGCAGTTTGCCGTTTACGCATCCGTATGCGACGACCCCGACGCGGCAGAACTCGTTTGGAGCAGGCCCTTTATCGTGGGAAAAGACGTCATGATGAATAAGCCGACGGTCCTTTCGTCGGGAGAATGGCTTTTTCCGATCGCCGTTTGGGCAAACAATATTACGGTTTTGCCGAACGTCCGTTCCAAGGGGCGCAAACGGCTTGCCTTTGCGTATAAAACGAACGACGAGGGCAAGACGTTCGTGCGGTTGGGCGGCGTCGATATGCCGGAACGGTGTTTTGACGAGCATATGATTTTGGAAAGGGAAAGCGGCACGCTCGCCATGTACATACGCACCTTTTACGGAATCGGCGTCAGCTACTCGTACGACGCGGGACTATCCTGGACGCCCGGCACAGACAGCGGATTGGGCGGACCGTGTTCGCGGTTTTTTATCCGAAAGCTGAAAAGCGGCAACGTTCTTTTGGTGAATCATGTGAATTTCAGCGGCAGGAATAATCTCACGGCGCTGCTTTCGCGCGACGGGGGAAAGACGTTCGACGGCGGACTGCTGTTGGATGAACGCAGCGAAGTTTCCTATCCCGACGGTACGGAAGACGGAGACGGTTATATTTACGTTACATACGATCGGGAGAGAGGGTGCTTTCAGAGAAACCTGGCGGGAAACCAAAAGTGCGCAAGAGAGTTATTGTTCGCGAAATTTACCGAAGAAGACGTGCTTGCGGGAAAAATCGTTTCGCGGGGCGGCCGCCTCAAACAGATCATAAATAAACTGGGGAAATATTCGGGAGAAGACCGCAACCCGTACCGCGAATGCAAGTACTATACGGCCGAAGAATATGCGGACGTGCTGTGGGAACTCGGCGACGCGGATCATATCCTGTCGCGGCTTTTTAAAGATTACAGCAGCTGCTGCAATATGCTCACGCAGGAGCAAAACCGTACGGTCGACGAAAAGATCACGGAAATGATGCGCGAAGAGACGCCGGCTTCAAAAAAAAGAGGGCTTCTTTTGGACGTTATCCGAATATTCCGCGGAAACGCGGAGTCGGCAGAGCAGAGCCATGTTCTGGTCGAGAGCATCATTGAATATGTCGGCGCGCATTTTACCGAAAATCTGAGCGTGGAGAGAATAGCCGATTACTTCAACGTCAGCGTCTATTACCTGTGCCATTTGTTCAAGAACTATACGAATACTTCGCTTGTACAGTTTATCAACAGCCGAAGGATCGCTTTTGCAAAGAAGTTGCTGCGCGATTCGGGAAAAAACATGACGGAAGTATGTTACGCCGCAGGGTTCGGCGACGCCTCTTACTTTACGAAACAATTTAAGAAATCCGAGGGCGTTTCGCCCGGGAAATATAAAAAAATGATCGCATCTGAAACATCGGAAAAACAGGAGGAAAAATCATGAAACGATTGAAAATGATCGGTTTGTTGTTTATCGCTGCCTTGTTTCTGTGCGTTTTGCCTTTGGCGGCGTGCAGTACGGGCAACGGAGACGATACCGACGAAAACGAAACCTTCCGCTTGGAAGTTTCCGTTGCGGACGAAGAGGGCGCCGCCGTTGCCGGCGCATCCGTAACGGGCGACGGTTTGAACGGAAAAACGGACTCGAACGGCAGGGTCGTCTTTAACGATCTTGCGGTGCAGGACACCTCTTTCACGATCGCGGCGGAAGGATATATTTCCGAAAGCCGAATGATCACGACGGCTGAAATTGCCGAAGCGGATTACAGCGTAACGATTTCTGCAACGCTTTTGGCGCAGGCGCCCGTTGAGCCCGGCGATCCGGACGAGCCGGAAGGATATACGCCGCGCAGTGAAAATTATTTGAATTTTTCGGTAGGATTCGGGGAAGACAAGGCATACTATTATTGGTATGCCGAATATACGGAGGACGCCTTTGTCGTTACAGTCGATATCCTCGACGACGATATTTTCCTTTCGGCGGAAAATATCGGGTACAGCGACAATATTGAATTCATCGTACAGGAAAACAGCGCCACGGTCGGACTTTCCGCGGGGAAATCGCTCGACGTAATGGTAAATCCGGAAACGTTGAACGGTTGGGCGCGCTATGCGGTCGATACCGAATCTTTCGGCGAAGACGGGTACTATACTATGTTGCAGACGGGCGACCTTTCCGTTTCCGGCGAAGAACGCTCTGCAGATAAGGACGGGTATGACGGATATTCCATCCGCGTTGCGATCGATTACTGGCTGTTGGGCGAAAAAGACGATTTGCTCGGCAACGTTACGATCATTCCTTCCGCCAGAAACCGCGGGTCTGAAACCGAAACGTATTGGCGCAGTTATACGGGATACGGCTGCCGTTGGAGCAAGGCGAACATGGCCGTCCGCGTACAGGAAGGCGGTTCGTTCTGCGCCAACTATTTTGACATTCCCGACTTCGAGCAGCTGATCAAAGAACAGGGGATCGGCGAAGCGGGCAAAACGCTGCAGGCGGATATGGCTGCCGTCTCTGCGGATGAAGCAGTGCGCGAATATACGGCAGGAGCAAATCTCTTTACCGACCGCGATTATTTGGCCGACAGTGCCGGCATGCCTGCTGCGCTCGAAAATTCAAGCTATATTTATGCCCCCATCGCGGCAGATTACGAATTTACCGTAGAAGAAGAAGGATACGTCGTGGTGGCGATACCTTCGACGGGGTACGATTCCGTCATCGAATATTTCGGCGAACAGGGATTTAAATGCATTGCGGAAGAGCTTCCCAGAATCGGCTACAGCAATCACGGGACGGACGGCATTACGGAGATGACGGACTATTTCGTAAAATGGTGTAAGGCCGGCGAAAGTTATCATGCCGAAAAATGGTGCGTCGTCTTCTTCGGCGCGCGGGAAACGTATGAGCAGGATTACTGGGTTGCGAATGCCGCCGCGATCGATCTGATCAACACGCCCGAAACCATCGAGCGGTTTGCGGACGAGAACCGCCAATGGCAGGGTATACCCGGCATCGAGGCGGTGCCTTTGGAAAACGGCGGGACGCGGCTGTGGACCTGTTGGATCACGGGATCGAACAGGGAGCCTTCCGTGGGCAACTATTGCCTGTATTCCTTCAGCGACGACGGCGGCGAAACCTGGATGCGCGCCTTTGCGATCGCGTTCGATGAAAATAATAAAGATTCGCGCACGTTTGATCCGAGCCTGTTTTACGACGGGGACGGGAATCTGTGGCTGTGGTGGAACCAGACGAATTATTCGAGCGGCGATAAATACGTGGGAATATGGTGCGCGAAGATCTCCAACCCCGGTGTTGCCGTAAACGGCTTGGAAGATCTGAACTCTTTTGAAATATCGCAGGCAAAGCGCGTCTGCGACGGTTTAAAGATGAACAAACCGACCATTCTGTCGAACGGAGACTGGGCCTTCTTCTCGCACAATTTTACGAGACAGGGATATACGGAAATGTGGGTCTCTTCGGATAAAGGGGAAACCTGGAGCAAGAAGAGCGAAATGTACGCCCCCAATGCACTGTTTGCGAATGAAACGGCTTTTGCCGAAACGGTGCGGGACGGGAAGACTGTCTATATGGCGATCAACCGCACGAACGACAGCTACAATCTCGCCGTAAACTATTCGTATGACGAAGGGCTTACGTGGACGGACGGCGTTGAATGGGATATTCTCGGCGCGTCTTCCCGGCCTATGCTGAAAACGCTTCCGAGCGGAAACGTCGTATATATTCAGCATTACAACACCACTGCGCGCAGCATGATGAGTATTTGGCTGAGCGAAGACGGCGGCGTTACCTGGCCGCATTGCATGGTGCTCGACGCCCGTTCCGGCGTGTCGTACCCCGACGTAACGCTGGACGCACAGGGCAATATCTATGTCGTATGGGATCATGACCGTTACGGCGATAAAGAGATTTTGATGGCAAAACTTACGGAGGAAGAACTCCTTGCAATCGACGGGACCGTCCGCATGGATGAAGACAGGATCGTTACCATTTCCGCACTCGGAGTCATGGAGAACATCGATACTCTGTTTATCGGCGATTCGTATACGGATACGGCTTTTTGGAGTGCTTTCTATGAGCAGATGAAACCTGTCAACGGCGAAACGATCGGGATTTCGGGCAGCGAAGCGGATCTTTGGCTGGGCAAAGTTTGGGAAGTCGCGCGCTACGAGCCGGAAAACATCGTGATACACTTGGGGGTAAACGATATCGACCGCGGCGAATCGGGCGCAGACTGTGCCGAAGACATCATCGAGCTTATTCGGCATTTGCGCCGCGATCTGCCGGATACGAAGATCTTCTATGTATCCATCTGCAACAACAACGCCTTCGAGAATAAATGGGCGGAATACGCCGTCTCCAATGCGGCGGTAAAAGCGTTCGCGGAGGGAACGGAAGACGTATACTTCATCGATTTCAATGCGGCAATGCTTGCGAATGCCGGCAATATGGCAAATAACGGCTTTTCGAGCGACAACCTGCATCTCAGTGCGCAGGGGTATGAACTGCTTACGCAAACGATATTAGAGGCTATTTATGAGGCGGACGGCACGCAGGCCTTGGTCGGCGGGGTGGTAAAGGACGAAAACGGCACGCCTCTCGCCGGAGCCGCGGTTCAAATCGGAGAATTGAGCACAGAAACGGGTGCGGACGGATCGTTTATGATCGAAAACGTTCCCGTGCGGGCATCCGAGATCCGTATAATGCTCGACGGTTACAGCGATTACGTTCGGTCGGTCAGTTTGAATGAATTTATTGAGGAGGATTTCACGATCACGGTCGACGCGGTTCTTGTTGCGGATAAAACGGGTATGATTACGGGCACCGTACAGGATATACTCGGCAATCCGATCGAGGGCGCGGAGGTACTGCTCGGAGAGACCGATATCAAGGCCGAAACGGGAGCAGACGGAACGTTCCGCCTGGAAGGGTTCGTTACCGGCAATTATACCGTTACGGTTTCGGCGGAAGGATATACGGATACGGCAATACAGGTTTCGGCACAGGAATTTGATCCGGACAACGGTTATGAATGTGCGCTCGGAGCCGTTGAAATGATGTTTGAAAAGACGGCGGACCTTGGCACCATCGGCGGAACGAACGCTTATGAAACCCATGTTTATGCGCGGCGGGCGGAAGAAGGTATTTATGTCTATATGTTTACTGCTGACGGCAAAGCAATGCCTGCCGATGCGGTATTAGAATTTTGGGTAAATTCTTATTTATTTACCACGTCGAGAACGGAAAATACGCTAACGATTGTTTTGAACGGTTCCGGTACGGTTTCCGTGAATCACTATCCGTCCAACAAGTCAACGCCGCTGAGTGCCGAAGGGATCCTTTTTGAAGTTCAGAACGACCATTTCGAGGCCTTTATTCCCTATGACTACATCGGACAATTTGCTCCGGACTTTTACGCGGTAGACAGGAACACTCTCATCGGATTCTGTATGACCGCAAAAAAGGACGGCTCTTCAAAGTTCGATGCATGGGAGAGGGAAGATTTGCTTGGATTTGACGGGACTGCCGAAGTTGTACGGGGAAGGACAAAAGATTATCTGTTTGTCGATAAAGACGGTATTTTGACAGACGAGTTTAAAGAAGAGCAGATCACGCTGGCTGTTTTGGACGGCTTATTGCAAGAAACCGATGCTTACCGGGAAGGCGCTTCGCTTGCTGAGGATATGGCCGCGTTCGAACTGCCTTCCGGGTGTGCATATGAAACGGTAGAAGTCGGCGGAAAGATTTTCTCCGACCGTACGCAGCACGTTTGGGACGGCTTTACGGCGCAGGCGTTCATGGGTATGACGTATTTATCGAAAGGCGTTTCCGCGACAGCTCAGGTAACGGCGTCTGAATCCGGTTATCTTTTGATGATTGCCCGGTCAGACCGCACCGTTTCGGAAGATTGGACGCTGTTGGCCGAAAATTTGAGCAATCCCGGGGTCGACGTAACGCAGGCTTTCCATTGCTACGTCGCATACGTGGAAGCGGGCAGTGCGATCGATGTAATTGCCGACGGCATATTGCTTACGAATGCGGCAATGCAATAAATTTGCGGTTCATTTGCATATTCCCCGTACCCGAAATCTTTCGGGTACGGGGAATTTTCGTAAAAAGCAGACACTGCGCGATGTTTTGCTCCGATTTTATTTTTGACAAGCCGTGGCGAAAAGAGGTATAATAATCGAAAAGCGGCGAATAAAAATACGGGGGAGCCGCAGCGGAGGAGTAAATCGTGTTGGGGAGAGAACTGCTGTTTGCATTGATCGGAACGGGGGCGACTTGCGTTGCCACCGTTTTGGGCGCGGCCATGGTATTCTTTTTCAAAAAGGATATGTCTGCGAAAATGCAGCAGATATTTTTGGGTTTCGCTGCCGGAGTAATGACGGCGGCATCCGTATTTTCTCTGCTTCTTCCGGCCATGGAGATGCTGGAGGAACAGGACAAAAACGTGATCCTGCCCGTGGCAGGCGGCTTTGCGCTCGGAGCTTTGTTTTTATTGGTGCTCGACCGCATTTTGCCGCATCAGCATATCGGCAGCGACACGCCCGAAGGGATGCCCGCTCGTTTCAGAAAGACGACGATGCTCGTATTGGCGGTTACGCTGCATAATATACCGGAAGGCATGGCCGTGGGGCTTGCCTTTGCGGCCGCTGCGCAGAGTACGGAAGCGGGCGCCCTCGCCGGAGCCGTTGCGCTGGCGGCAGGCATGGCACTGCAAAATTTCCCGGAAGGGGCCGCGGTCTCGCTGCCTCTGCGGTCGGGCGGAACTAAGAAAGGGAAGGCCTTTGTCTGCGGCGCTCTTTCGGGAATCGTCGAACCGGTGTTCGGAATTTTGGCTGTACTCGTGGCGGGCACTGTAACGGGGATAATGCCCTGGGTGCTCTCATTCGCGGCGGGGGCGATGATCTACGTCGTAGTCGAAGAACTGATCCCCGAGGCGTATTTGGGCGAGCATTCGCACATCGGTACGGCGAGCGTGCTGGCGGGATTTTTTGTGATGATGCTGTTGGATATTGCAATCGGATGAGGAAGGTATGGACGAATCGTTATTGAAAGGTTTTGCCTTTTACGGGCAATTGAATGAGGAAGAGAAAGTGGCGCTGCAAAGTTCTGCGCGCGAACATGTGTTTCCGCAAGGGGCGGAAGTTTACAGGGGCGACTGTTCGGGGCTTATGCAGGTGGAAAAGGGCAGGCTGCGGGCGTATGTCCTTTCGGATACGGGGCGGGAAATAACATTGTACCGCCTCGAACGGGGAGACGTGTGCCTGTTCAGCGCTTCCTGCGCTTTGCGCGGCATACGCTTCGACGTATTTGTGCGGGCGGAAACGGACGCGCGTGTACTGCTCATCCCCGCGGATGCGTATAAAAAAGTCATGCAGACTTCCGTTGCCGCCGCCGCATATACGAACGAATTGATGGCGGAACGATTTTCGCGGGTCATGTGGGTCTTGGACGAGGTGCTCAACAAAAAATTCGACGCGCGCCTTGCAGCCCTTCTTTTGCAGGAAGCGGAATTTGCAAAAGGGGACACGCTGAACATCACGCACGAACAGATCGCGGCGCATTTGGGAACGGTGCGTGAAGCCGTGTCGCGCATGCTCAAATATTTCGAAAGGGAAGGGCTCGTTTCTCTTTCGCGCGGAACGGTGCGGCTGCTCGATATGGATGACCTGCGCCTTTTGGCGAAAGAGCAAAAAAATTAAATTATCGCAATTTTTCTGTTTTTATGTAACAAAGTTACGGTTTTTCGCTTCCGTATGCGCTATACTGCATACATAATCATTCCGGGAGGGAAAACAAATGGTCCATACGATTACCGAAAAAAATTTTGAAGAGAAAGTTTTAAACGCCGAAGCAACCGTGCTTCTGGATTTTTGGGCGGGATGGTGCGGCCCCTGCCGCATGATGAGCCCTGTGGTCGACGAGCTCGCGCAGGAGCGGCCGGACGTGCTTGTCGGAAAGGTAAACGTCGACGAAGAGATCGCGTTGGCGGAAAAGTTCAATATTCTGTCTATTCCGACTTTCGTCGTCGTAAAGAAAGGAGAGGTCGTGAAACAGATAACGGGAGTGCGCCCGAAAGCACTGCTCGAGGAGATGCTTTAAGATGAGCGTGTTATCGTTTTTAAGGCCCTCTTTTGAAAAAGGGATCGGGCGCGCCCGTGCGGAAAACGGGGCGATCGTCGACGTGCGTACGCGCGAAGAATTTGTGCAGGGTCATATCGAAGGCGCTGTGAATATTCCTTTGCAGCAGCTTCCGAACAGTGCGCTGCCGAAAGCGGAAAAACTGTTCGTATACTGTTTGAGCGGATCGAGAAGCGCGCAGGCGGTTTCCTGGCTGAAAAGCCGAGGCGTCGAGGCGATCAATATCGGCGGGATCGCCGGTTATCGGGGTAAATTGGCAAAAGGAGAATGAACGATGAAAGTTGTCATCATCGGAGGAGTTGCGGGCGGCGCCACGGCGGCGGCGCGCCTGCGCCGATTGGACGAACGGGCAGAGATCGTCGTCTTTGAACGGGGCGGGTATGTATCCTACGCGAATTGCGGCCTGCCGTATTATCTCGGCGGCAAGATCGCGCGGCGCGAAAAATTGACGCTGCAGACGCCGCAGAGCTTCAAACGGCGCTTTAACGTGGATGTGCGCGTGCACAGCGAGGTTACGCAGATCCTCCGCGCGGAAAAAAAGGTTCGCGTGCGCACGCCGGACGGGCGCGAGTATTTCGAAAGTTACGATAAATTGATCTATTCTCCCGGGGCAAAGCCGCTTCGCCCTCCGTTCGCGGGAGATTCGGAACGCGTTTTTACCCTCCGCACCGTGGAAGATACCTTCCGCATCGACGATTTTATAAAGAGGGAACATCCGAAAACGGCGATCGTTGCGGGCGGCGGATTTATCGGATTGGAAGCCGCCGAAAACTTGGCGGAACGCGGGATTTCGGTTACCGTACTGCAGATGGAAGAGCAGGTCATGCCTCCGTTCGATTACGACATGGCGTGCATTCTGCACTCGCACATGCGTGAGAAAGGGGTCGATCTCCGCCTTAAGAGCAAAGTAACGGCACTCGACGCGTCGGGCGGAACGGTCGCGGCGCAAATCGAGGGCGGAGCGGAAATATCGGCTGATTTTGTTTTGCTCGCGCTCGGCGTCGTGCCCGAAACGCAGCTGGCCGCCGAAGCGGGGCTGGAACTGGGCTTAAAGGGCGCCGTGGCCGTCGACGCGCATATGCGCACGTCCGACCCGGATATTTACGCGGTAGGCGACGCCGTACAGATTAAAAATACGATTACAGGCAGGGAGGCGCTCGTCCCGCTTGCGGGGCCCGCCAATAAGCAGGGCAGGATCGCGGCGGATAATCTTTGCGGGCTGCCGAGCACATATAAAGGGGCGCAGGGAACTTCCGTTCTGAAGCTGTTCGACCTCACGGCCGCCGCGGCGGGGCTCAACGAAAGGGCGGCGCTGCAGGCGAATATACCGTTCGGGAGCGTCGTACTGTTTTCTCCGGATCACGCCACGTATTATCCGGGGGCGCAAAATATGACTTTAAAGGTATTGTATAACCGCATTGACGGAAAAATCATCGGTGCGCAGGCGGTCGGGTTTGCGGGCGTCGATAAGCGCATCGACGTGTTGGCCGCGGCGATTTATGCGGGCATGACTGCCGAGCAGCTCACCGAGCTCGATCTGGCCTATGCGCCGCCTTATTCCTCGGCGAAGGACCCCGTGAATATGGCCGGCTATGCGATCGGAAATATCCGCGGCGGGCTGGTCCGCCAACACACCTGGCGGGATATGCCCGCTCTTTTAAAGAGGGACGATATTGTTTTGCTCGACGTTCAGACGGAGGGGGAATTCGAGGAGGCGCATTTTGAAGGGGCGCTGAATATTCCCGTAGACGAGCTGCGCTCCCGCATGAACGAATTGGACAGAGGCAAAACGGTTTACGTAAACTGCTACAGCGGACTGCGGAGTTACATTGCCTGCCGAATCCTCTCGGCAAACGGTTTCGAGTGCTCGAATCTTTCGGGAGGGATGCGGTTTTACCGCGTTGTCGAAGAGGGCGGAAGTTACGACGATTTGCCCCGCCATTTATGCGGCATGCGAAGCGAATGAAAAAACAGATGAGAAGCAGATATAAAAAGGAAGGGGAACGGCTGGTTGCCGTCCCCTTCCTTTTAGCGCTATGCTTTTACGGTATGGAAAGGTATAAAAATTAAGTATTTTACAGAACTTGCGCGCCGGAGTATAATATCGGCATAAAAACATGGCGGCTGATTATGCGCTTGCGGACGCAAATCGCCGCAAAGGAGTTCCGGAATGGAAAGTTTGCAGGATTTTGAAAAAAACACGGTATTCCCTACGGGAGAAGAGAACAAGGCTTTCGAAAAATATTTTGTGGGGACGAGTTATCTGAACATGCTCACGACGCAGGGAGTAGGCATCGGAAACGTTACGTTTTCTCCCGGCTGCAGGAACAACTGGCATATACATCATAAGGGCGGACAGATATTGTTGGTAACCGCCGGAGAAGGATGGTATCAGGAATGGGGAAAACCCGCGCGGGCGTTGCGCGCGGGGGACGTCGTCGTAATTCCTCCCGAAGTAAAACATTGGCACGGCGCCGCGAAAGACAAATGGTTCGCGCATCTCGCCGTGGAAGTCCCTGCGGAGGGAGCTTCCAACGAATGGCTGGAAGCTGTTTCCGACGAGGAATATGAATCGCTGTAAAGGAGGATCAAAGTATGGCTGTATCTGAATTTGCCGAAAGGTATTGCGCAAAGATGGCCGGAGGAAAGCAGTCTTTTCTTTCCGATCTCGATGCCGAATTTGCAGATTTCTTTAAAAATTTCGCTTTCGACGAAGTGGTAAACGCAGACGACCTCGACGATAAGACGCGGTTTCTCGCTGTTTTGGCCACTCTTCTCGGCTGCCAAGGGGTCGATATGTTCAAAGAAATGCTTTCCGCCTCGTTCGAATTCGGCGTAACGGCGGCCGAAGCAAAGGAAGTGCTCTATCAGGCGGCAGCTTATCTGGGCATCGGCAGGGTTTATCCGTTTTTCAGAGCGGCAAACGAAGTGCTCGCCGCTCGGGGCGAAGGGGCGGAGCTTTGCGGCCGCGCTACGACCAATCCGGAAAACCGCCTCGAAAGGGGCGAACAGACGCAGGTCGAGATTTTCGGCGAGGGGATGCGCGGATTTGCTTCTTCCGGTCCCGCGGAGACCCGCCATATCAACCGTTGGCTTTCCGCAAATTGTTTCGGGGACTATTATACGAGGAAAGGGCTCAGTTATCGCCAGAGAGAAATGATCACGTTCTGTTTTTTGGCCGCGCAGGGCGGGTGCGAGCCGCAGCTTACGAGCCATTCGGCTGCCAATATGCGCATCGGGAACGACAAGGCGTTCCTCATCAAAGTGGTGTCGCAGTGTCTGCCGTACATCGGATATCCCCGCAGTTTAAACGCGCTTCGCTGCATCGAGCAGGCGGCGGCAATGCAGAAATAGCGGGCGGCGGAAAGGATGCGAATTATTTTACAAATTCAATATTGATGTCTCCGTTGTTGCAGTCGGCAACAAACGATTTCGTGCCGTCCTCTTTGGACAGCGGCAAATTGCAGTCGCCCTTTTTTATGGTGCACGTTATGGAAAAGTCGTCTAAGGCTCCCAAAACAGTGCCCGTGATGTCTCCGTTTTTTGACGTCAGATGGATGGATTTTCCTGCATTTACGCGGTCGCAAATCACATTGCCGCCGTTTGAATCGAGGCTGACGCTTTCCGTAAACGACAGCGATGTTATATGGATGTCTTCATTGGTGGTATTCGCCGAAAGGCCGATGACGAT
>CALVXE010000024.1 GCA_944368795.1 uncultured Clostridia bacterium
GGATACACGCAGGATCTCCGCGTGATTTCCAACGGCGTCGACCCCGCCTTCGTTCCGGGGAACGCCCCGAAACCGCCGCAGTATGCCGATAAATTCTGTATTCTTTCGACCGGACGGTTGGTAAAAGAAAAGAGCCACGTCGAGCTCATAAAGGCAATCGCCAAATCGAAACATGCGGATAATATCCAGCTTTTCATTGCCGGCGACGGCCCGCAGAAAAAGAAGCTTTTAAAACTTGCAAAAAAGCTGAAAAATCCCCCCGAAATTGCCTTTCGTTCCAAAGAAGAACTGGTCAATATCATCCATTTTTGCGACCTGTACGTTCATCCCGCCTATGCGGAGATCGAATCGATCGCCTGCGTAGAGGCAATTACGTGCGGGCTTGTGCCCGTCATTTCCGACAGCAAGATGTCTGCCGCGCGATTTTTTGCGCAGAACAAGAGCAACCTGTATAAATCCGGAAACGTCGAAGATCTCGCGAAAAAGATCGACTATTTGCTCGACCGCCCGGAGACGCGCGCTCGCCAGCGCGAACAATATATCCGTTACGCCGAACGCTTCCGCATCGACAAGTGCATCGACAAGATGATCCAAATGTTTGAGGATGCGATCGCCGGAATACATCGCTGAACGGAGCCCCGAAAAACATGCACGGCAAAACAATGCAGAAGGGAGCAACGCCGCAGATAGCGCGTTATTTGCGGCCTTCCGAACAAAAAATGACCCTTTCGAAAGCGGTGATCGTCTATATGCTCGGCGGGGCGCTCGGAACCCTTTGGGAGGTCATTTTCAACCTCATAAAGCTGCACCGATACGTCGAATGCAGCGGCAGTGTTTTTACCCCCTTTAACCCCGTATACGGCTGCGGAGCGCTCGTGATCGTGCTCTGCCTGCGCAAATTCCGCCGCCCCGAACAGGTGTTCTTTTTGGGAGCGATTGCCGGCGGAGCGGTCGAATATTTTTTAAGCTATTGCGAAGAGACCATACTCGGTACGCGTTCTTGGAATTACGAAAAATGGCTTTGGGACATCAACGGCAGAACGACCGTGCCGATCATGATCGTTTGGGGCATCCTGTGCATGGTCGTCGTTTTTCTGATCTACCGCCCCTTGAACAAAGTATTCGAATCTCTTCCGAAAAAGGCGTTCCGCATCGTCGGCTGGTGTTGTTTGGGCCTGTTGGCCGTCGATATGTTTTTTACCGTGTCGGCGCTTTTCCGATATGCCGCGCGTGCCGCGGAAAGCGCGCCGCTGACCGCGTTCGGAGAATGGATCGACAAAATTTTTCCGGATTCATTTATGAAGAAGCGATTCCCGAGCATGAAATTCCGCTGAGCGGCCTCTGCCTTACAACAGAGCCGCTCAGTTTTCTTTATCCTCCGATATTTCTTCCGGGAACATGCTCCGCGCGATTTCCGCCGTATCCGAAAAATACGGCTTCCTTTGGACCGCTTTCCAAAACCTCGGCAAATTTTCCGCCTTCACTTCCCTCCCGCGGCACGGCGTTGCCGTCGTTTCCTTCCCATCGTCTGCCGTTATAAATCTACTTCGGAACACGCGGCACGGCGCTTCCCTCCGTTTTTTGAAGTTTATATGTCTCTTTTGGGAACATACCGAGCTTTTTGCGCCGTTTTGGAACATACTATATGTATGTTTAAAGATCGTCTGAAAGAATTACGTCTGGAAAAGTCCCTCAAACAAGAAGATCTGGCAAAAGTGCTCGGCGTAAGCCGCGGAGCTTTGGCAAAATGGGAGAACGGCTCGCGGGAGACCAATTTTGCCATGTTGGTGAAGATCGCCGAATTTTTCGGCGTTACTACCGATTACCTGTTAGGAAGAACCGATTGCTGATTTTTCCGGCCGATATCCGTGCGCAAAAAAACCGCGGCACAAATGCCGCGGCTGTTTTGCCCGTCCTTTTTTATCCTTCCTATACTCTTTCTTTACCGTTCGCTTCGGCTGACCGATTCGATCGCAACCGAACCGCCCCGCACCGCTTCCATGCGCGTGGAAAAGTACTTTTTATAATAGCGCAGTACGTCGTCGTTTTCCGACTCCGTCTTCAGGCTTTCCAGGATCAGCGCGTTCTTATCGTAATCGCAGACATTTACCCCGAATACTTTTGCCGACCGGAAAATTTCTTCGATCTCCTCCTTTTTCAGACTGTGCATCTTGATAAAGAGGATCTCTTTTTTATGGATGGGCAGATCGGTAAAATCCAATACCTTGATAACTTCGACGCTGCGGTTGAGCTGTTTTTTGATCTGCTCGAACGTCTTATCGTCCCCTCGAAGGCTGATCGTCATGCGGGAAACGGTCGGATCTTCGGTTTCGCCCACCGTTAAACTCAGGAGGTTGTACGATTTGCCCGAAAACAGCCCGGAAATTTTTGCCAGCACGCCGACGTCGTTTTCCACGTACAGCGAGATCCACCTCTTTTTCAATTGATCCATATCACTTTTTCTCCTTGCCGTATTCGGTGATCATATCCGAAAGGGCGTTGCCGCCCGGTACCATCGGAAGAATGTTTGCCTCGCGCTCGATGACAAATTCGATCAGCGTCGGGGCTTTTGTATTCTTTTTCGCCTGCTCGAATGCCGAATCGATCTGTCCGCGCTCGGTTACGCGGATACCTTCGATGCCGTAACTTTCGGCAAGTTTTACGAAATCGGGGATATACGGAGGGCACTTCGCGCTCGGATGCGAGCACCAATCGCCGCAGCTGCGCCTCTTTTCGAGGCAGGTACAGGAATATCTCCCCCCGTAAAACATCTCCTGCCACTGGCGCACGTTGCCGAGGTATGAATTATTGAGGACGCAAATGACGATGGGCAATTCTTCGCAGACGGCGGTGGCGAGTTCCTGCTCGTTCATCTGAAAACCTCCGTCTCCGGAAACGCTGACTACCGGAAGATCGGGGCAGCCGAGTTTTGCGCCGACAGCCGACGGAAGGCCGAATCCCATCGTCCCCAAACCTCCCGAAGTGATCAGGCGGCTCTTCCCCCGAAGCTGCAAAAACTGCGTCGTCCACATCTGATTCTGCCCTACGTCCGTCGTTACGATCGCTTCGGAAAAATTCCGGTTGATGCCTTCGATCACGTCCTGCGGGGTAAGCAAAGCGCCTGAAGAGGCCATGCGGATAGGGTGCTCGGCCTTTAAATTTTGCAGGCGCTCCACCCAATCCCCCGTACGCGCGGGAACTTTGGCTATTTCGGAAAATTTCACGATCGCTTCCTTCGCATCTGCGACAATGGGGACGTCGACGACGATATTGCGCGAAATAGACGCCGCATCGATATCGATGTGTATGATCTTTGCCCCCTTCGCGAATTCACTGATCTTGCCCGTAATGCGGTCGTTAAAGCGGGTGCCGATCGAGAAAAGCAGGTCGCATTCGGTAACCGCAGTGTTTGCGGCTACATTCCCGTGCATGCCCATATTGCCGATATACAGCGGATGGTCGGTCGGGAGCGCGCCCTTTCCCATAATGGTGGTTACGACGGGAACGTTCAGCACCTCGGCAAGCCGGGTCATCTCCGCATTCGCGCGCGAGACGTTTACGCCGCCGCCCGCCAAAAACAGCGGCCTTTTGGCGTTTGCAAGCATTTCGGCAGCCTTTTTCAATTGCCCCATATGTACGCCCGACGAGGGTTTATAGCCGCGGATGGAGACTTCGGAGGGGTATTCGTCGCTGCCGAGTTCCTGCTGGATATCTTTCGGAAAATCGACAAGCACCGGCCCGGGCTTTCCCGTTCTGGCGATATAAAACGCCTCTTTGATAATGCGCCCGAGGTCCTCGCGCCTGCGCACGGTTACCGCATATTTGCAGATGCTGCGGCAGATGCCGACAATGTCCACCTCCTGGAAAGCGTCGTTTCCGATCAAATTGGTAGGGACCTGACCCGTAAAACATACGAGAGGCACGCTGTCGAAATTGGCGGTAGCGATCCCCGTAACGAGATTGGTCGCGCCCGGCCCGCTGGTAACGAGGCAAACGCCCGTTTTGCCGGTAGCGCGCGCGTATCCGTCCGCCGCATGAACGAGCCCCTGCTCGTGGCGGGGCAAGACCACGCGAAACGATTTTTCGCCGTACAGGGCGTCGAACAGATCGATCGCCATTCCGCCCGGATAGGCGAACAGCGTGTCGACCCCTTCCGCAACGAGCGCCTTAATAAACAGCTGCGTTCCTTTGATCTTCATTCCGTAACCTCCTGCCGAATTCCGATGGAGAATCCAAAAATCGCCCTGAACGGCCATTCGGCCGTTCAGGGCGATCGTTCAACCGCGTTACCACCTGAATTCGGAATAATGAATTATATTCCGCACTTAATCCGATGCGGACGCACTGTCGCGTCGATATCGGTTCCCCTGTAACGGAAGGACCCGTCGAAGCCTACTCGTTTGCCTTTCGGTTCGCCGCTCGGAGGCTACCTTCGCCGCTTTTCCGTAAGGACTTGCACCGGCCGTCCTCTCTCTGAAAACCTGAAAAGCGGGTACTCCTCCCCGTCATAGCGTTTTTCTTAGAATTGCAAGTATAATACCATACCGACGCGCAATTGTCAATTATTTTTCCGAAAATTTTAAAACCGGCATATTTTCCGCCCCCTTTAAATCACGGGCATCGATTTAAGGCCGAGAATTTTTTCCAATTCGTACGAAGGGACATATACACAGCTCTCTTCCTCACCTTCCCGCACGGAAACCGCATAATACGGCTTCACGTATTTCATGCCGTATTGGCTCGCGCGGATCTTAAACTGTTTATAAGGCGGTTTGTTGAACGGAACGGCCTTGTTCCAAAAGGTCAAATTGACGCTTTTGTTGATTTTATAGATGCACACGAAGGAGGAAAGAGGGATCGAGTATACCGCTTCCGGCCGCGCAAAGCAAAGGCAATCTCCGTTCAGGTAAACATAAAAAGGAATGTTATAAAACCTGCCGTTTCGGCGCCGCGGCCGTATCTTTCCGTCCTTCCCGATCTTATAAAGCTCTGCGAGGACGTCCACCTCCGGCGCACCGGCGGGAATACATAAACTTTCCTTTATACGGCCGAGAGCTTTTTGCACCCGCGCGTCCGCATTCTTATACTCGACGTTGTCCGCGATGTGTTTTTTGCGGATCGCGCAAAGCGCAAACAGCGCGATCCCCAAAACAACCGCGCCGGTTCCCGCATAGACCGCCCAGGGAAATTTGCCGTACATTTCCGCCCAGGACTCATCGTCCCCGGGAAGCACGAAAACGGCGAGTACAAATATCCCTCCCACCAAAAACAACTCGGCAAGGAGCAACAGCCACCAAGGCGCGGCTCTTTTTTTCACGGACTGTAAATTCTTTTCGCTTGCATCGAGTTCATTGCTCGCCGATGCTTCCGCGCGAGCCGTAATATATTTCGCACCGTTTGCGCTGAAAGCGCCCTCTCCTTCATGCGAATTCAGGTTAAACGCAAACAAATTTTTCATATTCTTCCCCTGTTAAAAAAGGCGGGTACAGCATACCCGCCTTTCGCCGATCTGCCGAATCTTTTCGGCTTTTCCGCTCTTTAAACGATATATTTGTCTTCTGCGGCAGGCGCTTCGTCGAGTTCTTGCCTTTTCGCCTCGTAACCGGGCTTGCCCAAAAGCGCGTATGTGGCCTGCTTGCCCGCTTCCACTCCGGGCTGATTGAAGGTATCGATATTGAACATAGCGCCCGCATACGCCGTTTGCAGCTCGAACAGATACATCAGCTCGCCGAGGGTGAATTCGTTCACTTCGGGAAGCCAGATCGTGTAGTTTTGGCGGCCCGCTTTCGCCAAGGCATACGCCGTCGCTTTATTTTCCGCAGCGATCAGTTCGTTCATCGTATGCCCGCCGAGGAATGACACGTCCGGAATATCTTCGCAGCCGTGCGGGATCGCCACTTCCTTGCGATAGTTTTCGACGGAAAGGAAGGTAACCACTTTATCAAAGGGACCTTCGGTATACAGCTGGACCTGCGAATGCTGATCGGTTACGCCCAGCGATTTTACCGGCGTCTGCCCCACGTTGCAGGCCTTGCCGTCGAGCGTAACGTTTTTGCCCAAACTTTCGGCCCACAGCTGGCAATACCAGTCGGACATGAGTTTTAAACTGTCGGCATACGGCATCATGACGCCTACGTTCTTGCCGCGCTTCATCGCCATGTACTGCAATACCGCGCATGCGAGAGCGGGGTTGCGCGCGACGGAAGGTTTGTTGCAGATACCGTCCATATACGCCGCGCCCGTAAGCATCGCTTTGATATCCAGCCCCAAAACCGCGGCAGGAAGAAGGCCGACGGGGCAGAGTTCGGAAAATCTGCCGCCCACGCCGTCGGGAATATAAAAAGTTTTATAGCCGTGCTGTTTTGCAAGTTTGATGAGGTTGCCCTTTTTCTCGTCCGTGGTGGCGATGATGTTCGCGTTCGCCTTATCTCCCAAAACCTTGGTCAGAATATCGTTGATCACGAGGTACTGCGTCATCGTTTCGCTCGTTGCGCCCGACTTCGTGATCACGTTGAAACAGGTCTTCTCCGGCTCGATGACGTCCAAAAGCGCCGCCATGCGTTCGGGATCTACGTTGTCTTCCACATAAAATTTCGGGCCTTTCCTCTTGGAAGGAGCAAGGTCGTTATAATGCAGGTGGCACAGGGCGTTGAACACGGCGATGGGGCCGAGTGCGCTGCCGCCGATGCCGAGCACGACGAAATATTTGAATTTGCGGCGCACTTCCTTTGCCGTCGCAATGATATCTTCGACGATCTCTTTCTGGTTGTACGGAAGCTCCGTCCATCCCATCATCCCTTTGCCGCGGTTTTCGGCAACGTAATCGAAAGCGTCCGCCGCGATCTCCTTCATTTCGGCGAGTTCAGAATCCTTAAACCCGTCGGCACCGATGAACTTTTTCATCATGTAATTGTAGTCGACCGTGAGTCGCATGCTGTTGCGCCATTCTTTATTCCTGTAATTCATAACAAGACCTCCGTTTTGAATGCGTATGCTGGCGGCGGACCGCTTGATCCACCGCCTTCTATTTTAGAGCAAAACGGCGCCCGTGTCAACAGTTACGCCCCGATTTAAGCCGAATTTTTGGATTTTATATCTTCTCGCTCCGTATTTGCGCCGCAACGTACGCCTTCATGCAAAACGGCCTGCCGGACGTTCTTCCGAGCAATAAGCGCGGCGGCCGCAAAAATTCCCTGCAAGCGCAAAATTCCGCGATATAAAAGAAAAGGGCGCACTCTCTGCGCCCCTTCTTCAGCCGATTTTATAAATTATTTCGTCGAGATAATCGCACGATCTCTTTAATTCCGCGTATTCGCCGTAGTCGCCCGCATACACTTCGATCAGCGCCGCGCCGTCGAATCCCGCGTCTTTCAGACGGCGCAGGCATTCTTCGAAATCAAAGATCCCCCTTCCGGGCAGGCAGATGCTGCCCGTTTCGGTTACGTCCGAAAGATGTACGTGCGAGATCGCCCCCTCCATATCCTTGATATACATCGGATACGGATACCCCGAAAGCCTCGCCTGCTTTACGTCGAGAACACCCAAAAGGCCCGGACAGCGCGCCTTTAACGGGCTGAAGATGCCGGGTTCGTTGTACATTGCCCAGTGCACGTTTTCCAAACAAAGGCGAACGGAATGCGCGGCGCACGCCGCGGATATTTCGTTGAGGGAAGCGCCCAACTTCCCGAAATCGGATGGCACGGAATTCTTTTTCAGGCGCGTTATTCCGTGAAAAGTATACCGTTCCGCCCCAAAAATATGGGCAGAGCGCATTGCTCCGCCGAGAATTTCAAACGCATCCCGCTTGGCGCGGGGATGCGCCCCGAACAGCTGCGGCTCGAACTGCGTATTCAGAAGGTGCACCGAATTGATTTTCAGCGAGCCTCTGCGCGAAAGCAGTAAGCGGGCAAATTCTTCCGTATACTCGCTGAGAGTGGTCAGAAACACTTCCGTCGACCGAACGCCCAATCCGTCCAGCACGGAAAGCGCGTCTTCGTTCATTTCCCGCAAAAACAGGGACGCCGTGGAAACCCCCGTATACATTTCTTCATTCCTCCTCAATAATAAAGGCCGATGAGCTCGTCCGCCGCACCGCGCATCAGATCCTGCTCATGATACAGGGTCATGATCGTAAAGCGGTCGCGGATCTTATAACACCGGAACAGCATATCGCGCACCGTATCTTCGGAAACGCCTATCTGCGAAAACCGCGTAGGACATCCGAAAGCGCGCAGCACTTCCTCTGCCCGTTCGGGAAGCGGCAGAGCCGCCGCAATGCGCTCGGCTTCTTCCTTTCCGGGAAACGCATGGCGCAACCTGCTCAGACGATGATACATGCACAGGGAGACGATGGTGCCCAGCCCTACCTTTACCCCGTGCAGCGGGATGCGCTCGCCGCGCTTCAGAAAATCCATTTCCAGATAATGCGACATGTGATGTTCCGCGCCGCTCGCGGGGCGGGAATTCCCTGCCAGAACCATAGCGTATCCGGAAACGAGCAAGGCGTTCATCAAATCGGCGATCCCGCCGCGGCCGCCTTCGCGTATATTTCCGAGCGACCGCTCGCATCCTGCAAGCGCAGAGCGCATCAAAGACGCGGCGTTCTCGTTATATGGCTCCCCCTTTAAAACGTGTGCCAATTTCCAGTCGGCAAGGCTGCAATGCTTGGCGAGGATGTCGCCGACCCCCGCCCCCGTCATGATCTTCGGTGCGGAACATAAAATATCAAAATCGATCAGAATATCCGAAACGACGTGCGCGCCTTCGGTGATTTTCTGCCCGTTTTTAATAAGAGGCACGACGCCTGAGGTAAACCCGTCCATGCTCGCCGCCGTCGCGAGAACGCCGCATTCTTTCCCCTGCCGATACGAAACGTATTTTGCAATATCGTTCAATGTGCCCGAACCCACGGCGAGAATATAATCCGCCCTTTCGCCGGCTTCGGCGACCTCTTCGCACGTGCGCTCGTCCGCTACGGGTTCCGATTCCGAAAGGACAAGGGCAAAAGCTTCCGAGCCGCATGCCCGGATCCGGTCGAGAAAGGGAACGGCATACTTTGCCGTGTTCGCATCGCTTACGATCAGCAATTTTTTCTTCGCGGCAGCCGCGCGGAATGCGGGATAAAATTTTTCCGAATAAAACTCTGCGCGCACCCCGAACTTTCGGGAAAGCTCCGTCATTTCTCTGCAAGTATCCATGCGTAAATTGTAACACAACGGCGCCGCGCCGTCAACAATACGCAAAACAAAATCTTGTTGACAGGCTTTTCCATCCATGTTATAATACACGAAAACGGGAGAATAATTATGATGATCTTTCGGCCGTACAAGCATAAAGTACAATATTACGAGACGGACACCATGAAGATCGTGCATCATTCCAACTATGTGCGCTGGATGGAAGAGGCCCGCGTAGATATGCTCGAACAGATGGAGATCGGATACGATAAAATGGAAAAAGCGGGGGTGCTCAGCCCCGTTCTATCCGTTTCCTGCGAGTATAAAGCGATGACGCGTTTCCCCGAAACGGTCGAGATCTGCGCGCGGCTCGCAAAATATACCGGCGTACGATTCGAAGTCGAATATGAAATACGGGGAGCGGACGGAGAGCTCAAAACACTGTGCAGGAGCTCGCACTGTTTTATCGACGAAAGCGGCAGGCCCATCTCGCTGCGCCGCCGTTTTCCCGACTGGGACAAAGTTTTTTCTTCCTGCGTGCAGCAAAGCCTCGTATAGGGCGCGATTGAATCGGAGCCCGCAAACGGTTCGTTTGCGGGCTCCGATTTTTACTTTTTTATTGATTCAATTCTTCTTTAAACGTCTTCCCCGGTTTAAACGACGGCACTTTGCACGCCGCTATTTTGATCCGTTCGCCGGTAGCGGGGTTCACGCCTTCCTTTTCTCCGCGCTCTTTCGCTTCAAAGGTACCGAAGCCGACCAACTGCAGCTTGTCTCCGCGGGAAAGGATATCCTTCACGTTTGCCACAAACGCATCCAAAAATTTTTCCGCGTCGCTCTTTTTCATTGCGGTATCTTCCGCGAGCTTAGAGATAAATTCGTTTTTGTTCATACATTTTCCTCCTTCGATGAACATTAGTATGGAAACATTATAACATGTTACCCAAAATAACGCAACCGTTTGCGGCATTAAATGCCCGAATCAATCCAACTGTACGTCTTCCAGTTCGCGGGAAGGTATTTGTTTCGCCGAGGAATTTACAGATTTTTTGACGCATGCCGCCGCCTTATTGACGGGTATATTCGTTCCGGCCCCCGCCACGCAGCCTCCGGGGCAGCCCATGCCCTCGATCAGCGCGCCGTTCAGTTTGCCGAGTTTTGCGAGCAGCAAGATCTTTCGGCAATCCTCCAGACCTTCCACATGCTGGATGTTCACTTCCGTTCCGGGATAGTACTCGCCGATGCATTTTTCGATCGCCCCGGCTACGCCTCCCGCGCAGGCATATCCCCTCCCCGCACCGGTTGCGTCGTCCATCTCCGCACATCGTTCGTACCTTTCAAAATCGATGCCTTTCGCCTCAAAAATCGCGGAGAGTTCTTCGAACGTGATCACGAAATCAACGTCGCTGCGCACCGTGCGCCTGGAGGCCTCCAATTTCTTCGCGGCGCAGGGTCCGATAAATACGACGCGGTGGTCGGGATATTTCTTTTTGATCATGCGCGCCGTTGCGACCATCGGCGTAAGCGTGCGCGAGATCTTATCCGCCGATTCGGGGAAATACCGCTTGATCAGCATGGCCCAGGCAGGGCAACAGGAGGTAAGCATAAAAGGGATCTTGCCCGACTTCACTTCCGTTGCGTAATGATGCGCTTCGATCGCCGCGCCGATGTCGGCACCCAGCGCCACTTCGAATACGTCTTTGAACCCCAACTCCATTAACGCCGCCTTGACCTTGCCGGGCGTCGCTTTATCTCCGAATTGCCCTACATACGACGGGGCGACTTCCGCGACGATCTTATCCCCGCGCCGCAAGGCTCGGATCAGCTGAAAAAACTGCGATTTATCCGCAATCGCTCCGAACGGGCAGCTGACCATGCACATCCCGCAGGATACGCACTTGTCCGGATTGATCTTGGCGCGGCCGAGATCGTCCGATTCAATGGCTTTTACGCCGCAGGCTTCCGCACAGGGACGGGTATGGTGAGCGATCGCATCATACGGACAGACCGCCTTACACTTCCCGCAGCGGATACATTTTTCCTGATCGATGACTGATTTTCCGTTTACGATCGAAACGGCTCCTTTCGGGCAAACCGCGGTACAGGGGTGCGCGACGCAGCCGCGGCAGTTATCCGTAACCTTATACATATTGGGTGCGCAGGCCGCGCAGGCGGAAGGAATGACCTGCATCAGCGGCGGTTCGTAATATTTATCCGCAATGTCGCTGCCGCGCAGCCCGCTGGTAACGTGCACGGGAGCATCTTCCGGGCGCAGCGAAAGCCCCATCGAGAGGCGAACGCGCTCCGCGCAGATAGCGCGTTCGCGCCAAATACTTTCACGGTACAGCGGTTTATCGCCCGGCGTGATCTTATACGGGATCGCCTCGATCACATCCTTGAGCTCGTCCTTGTCCGTTTCGAAGGCGACGCGCGCCATCTCCACAAATACTTGGCGGCGCAATTTTTTCAAAGGAGTCAAAAGTCCTCTTTCCATATGATTCTCCAAATAAAATATTCAATTAACTATAAACCTTTCGCAAAATTTTGTCAACCCAACGCGCCTGCCGCTTGCAAAAGGTGCCAAGATACACGCATTCGGCGGTAATTTAATTCACTTTCGGCCCGCACCGAAAAATGCGCGGGGATCCCCCGCGCACATTGCCGCGTTTGGTTACAGCCGCCCATACTTTTCCAGCAGATCGCGGCAGAGAGCCGCTTCCTTTTCGGAAAACCTTCTCTGCATGCGAAACTGCCAGTTCCCCTCCGGCACCGACGGCACATTCATGCGGGCGCCGGCGCCGTAGAGCAGAATATCCTGCGCGGGCAGGATGCAGAGCCGCGATCTCGTTGACAGCGCCAGCTCGCGCAGCTGTGCAGCGGCCTCTCGTTTTTTCGAAAATTTTGCAGGAATGCCCGCCGCGCGCAAGAGCGGCCTCGCGAGGTTTTTTAAATTGGAGTATTCCCAGTCCGGCATTTCCTCCAAAAAACCGAGCAAAGTATTGTTGTCGTGCGTGCCCGTATAGCACACCGAATTTTCGCCGATATTCTGCGGCAGATACGGATTCCCCGGATTTCCGTCAAACGCGAACTGAATGATCTTCATTCCGGGAAAACCTGTACGTTTTAAAAGACGGTAGACGCCGGCATCGAGCGTCCCGAGATCTTCCGCAATAAAATCCAGCGGACCGAGCGCGGCCCGCGCCGCTTCGAACAGTTTGATCCCGGGTCCCTTTTTCCACTTCCCGCCGAGCGCCGTTTCCTCTTCCGCCCCGATTTCGAAATAGCGGTCAAAGCCGCGGAAATGATCGATGCGCACCACGTCGTACAGAGAAAACGCACGGCGGATCCGCTCTGTCCACCAGGCAAACCCTTCCGCTTCATGCGCTTTCCAGTCATAGACGGGGTTCCCCCAAAGCTGCCCCGTTGCGGAAAAATAATCCGGCGGCACGCCCGCTACTTTCCGGCGGCTGAGATCTTTATTCAGTTTAAAAAGCTGCGGATTTGCCCATACGTCTGCGGAATCGTAAGCGATATACAGCGGGATATCGCCGATAATGCGGATCCCCTGATCGTTCGCATATTTTTTAATCGCGCTCCACTGTTTAAAAAACTCGAATTGTACAAAGAGCCAAAACTCCACTTCTTCTTCATTTTCGCGGCGGAACAGGCCCAGCGCCTGCGGATCCCGAAATTTAAACGGCTTCTTCCAGCGATAAAATCCTTCCCCCATCTTTTCGCGCAGGGCCATAAACAGAGCGTAGTCGGTAAATCCCCCTTCCTCTGCAAAAGCCGCAAAATCGCAGGCGGTGCGGTCAAAGCGCGAAAACGCTTTGCGCAAAAGCCCGATCCGATGCGTCCGCAAAAAGGGAAACGCCGCAAATCCGCCGTTTTCGCGCCTGTGCGCCGCAAGTTCGCCGCGCTTCAGCAGGCCTTCCTCGCAAAGGATATCGAGATCGATCAAATACGGATTGCCGGAAGCGCCGAAAACCGATTGATAGGGCGAATCGCCGTAATCCGTCTGTACGAGCGGCAGGACCTGCCAGTATGCGAACCCCGCTTCCCGCAAAAAATCAATAAACGCGCGCGCCTCTTCCCCCATCGATCCGATATCGTATTTCCCCGGCAGGGAAGAGACGTGCAGCAAAACGCCGCCTTTCCGTTCCCTCTGCGAAAACTGTGTTTCTGTTTCCATATCGCGTTCCCTCGCTGTTTGTATTCCCTATTATTTTAGCACAAAGTTGCTTTTTTTCAAGCCTTTTTTCAATTTTGTTTGTTTTTGCCGAACTCTCGGCAAAACGGGACCTGACGGAATCGCTTGCCTTACGTCCGGTTTTAGGGTATAATCGGTACAAGGGCAAAGGAGGCTTGCATATGCTTGTTCAGATCCGCCATGAAAAACCGTACGGGAAGCGTTTTGAAGTTTGGCATAACGACAAAAAACTGAAAAGCGGCGAAGAATACGATTTGCCCGCAGACAAACTGGATTTGACCTTTTCGGAATACAACCCGGTGCTCAGCCGGTTCTGGTTTTTGCAGATATTTATTAACTTTATCGTCGGGTTGATCAGCGCGTCCTTCGACGATTTTAAAGACGCCCGACGCATGCGCACAGTGATCCGCGTACGCCTTTACGAAATTCAGGATGATGAAATCACCATACGCTTCACGCATTCCGGCACTTCGTATGAAATTGAAGGCGCCGCCCGCTCGGAAGAAACCGAAAACGCCGAAATTCCGCTTCCGCAAGTCGAAAAACGAATTAAAGCGTATAAAATCGGAATCATTGCGATTTCTCTCGCAATACTCGCCGCGATCGCTGCGGCGCTCTGCCTGACATTGATCTGACCGTGCTTTTTCTGCCGATTTTTTATCTTTTGCCGCATTGACGGACGAAAAATATTTTCCGCCGCGGTAAGCAGGCAAAGTAATTTTTGAAAAAACCTATAAAAAACGGTTGATTTTTTTTGCAGATATGGTATAATAATTAAGCTGTATTTATACGTTCTCAAATTTTAACGTTTCGTTACGCTTCGGTCGATGCGATTTGTTTTGCTGAACGCGGTAAATTCAAAAAACTGAGGTTATCTGCTACTGTGGCTCAGTCGGTAGAGCAGCTGATTCGTAATCAGCAGGTCGCCGGTTCAAGTCCGGCCAGTAGCTCCA
>CALVXE010000025.1 GCA_944368795.1 uncultured Clostridia bacterium
CGAGGTTGAGCAGGATCGCGACGACCGTCGCGATGGCGAGAGGAGAGATCTCGACGTCGCCGATCATGACTTTATAGATCGCATTGCCCGTAACGTCCCCGATCAGGCTCATCGCCCCCATTCCGAGACCGATCGCCAACGTAACGGAAACGACGATCAGATTTTTGGTATTGTTGAAATCCACTTTCGAATCGACGAGCGTACGCAGACCCGAGGCAGAGATCATGCCGTACAGCACGATCGACGCACCGCCGATAACGGGCGCGGGGATGGTCGCGAGGAAATCGGCAAATACCGTGAACATACCGAAAATAATGGCTAGACAGGCCGCAAAAAAGATGTTGCGCGGGTTATAATTTTTCGTGATCGCGAGCACGGCGGTATTTTCGCCGTACGTCGTGTTCGCAGGGCCGCCCAAGAGGCCGCTCACCGCGGTCGCGATGCCGTCGCCCATAACGGTGCGGTGCAATCCAGGGTCGACCATAAAGTCCTTTCCGCAGACGGTGCTGTTCGCGCTGATGTCTCCCAAATGCTCCATGAAAGTAACGATGGCGAGCGGCACGATCATCAAAATCGCCGAAACGAGCGTCGTTCCGAACGTCTCCGACCCGAACCCGAGGTAAAACGAAAATTCCTGCCCGATGTGCTGGAACAGAATGATCCTGCCGGTGCTGAACGCCTGTCCGAAATCAAAATGGCTGAAATTTCCCGCCGCGTCGGAAACAATATAGCTCATCAGGCTGCCGCCGGGCAGAAAGCTGATAATAAACGCATATACATAGCCGACGCCGAACCCGAGCAGTACGGGGATGACCTTCAAAAAGGACTTCGGCTTGGCATACGCGTTCACCAGAACCATGGTCAGCGCCGTGATGATGGCCGTCGTCCAGGACTTCCACGGCTCAAACCCCGAGCCGATGATGTTGCTTTGGAACGCTTTGGGCGCGAGGATCATGCCGATGATCAGCACGACGGGGCCCACAACGATGGCCGGGAAAAGTTTGCGCACTTTCTGTACGCCGACGTATTTGATGACGAGAGCAAAAATAACGTACACGAGCCCCGCAAGAACAAGCGCGATCGCCGTTGCGGCAACGGCCTCCTGCCATGCCGCGCTGTACATCTCTTTGTCCGGTCCGACGACGGCGATGAGTGCGGGCAGAAACGCAAAGCTGGACCCTAAAAATACGGGCACTTTGCGCTGTGCGATAAAATAAAAAATAATGGTGCCGATGCCCGCCGCGATCATCGCCATGGCGATGCTCATGTTCGCGAAAATCGGTACCGTGATGGTCGCCCCCAGCATGGCAAACATATGCTGGAAGCTCAGGGCCGCGTCCTTTGCGGTCAGCGGCAGTCTCTTGCTCTTGGTCATAACCCCCTCCGTCTTTTGCATATTTCGCGCGATTCCGTGCAAAAGCGCAACGTTTCGCTATCCGTTTTATTGTACTATAAACGGGAAAGATTTGCAAACGAATCGGCCCATGCTTTCACGATTTCTTCACATTTTCCGCAAAAACGCGGCCTGCGCATTACAGTTTTTTCCGTCCGCTCCCCGTTTTTTTCGCTTTCCCGACGATTTCATAACTCAGCCGTATCAATTTTTCGGTCTCCCCGTCCGGCACCCGTTCGGGCCGCACCGTGATCCAATGCGTCTTGTTCATATGCCATCCGGGCAGGATCCCCGCAAAGTTCGCCTGTAAAATCGCCGAAAGGTCGGGCGGGCACTTCAAATTCAGGCAAAACTCGCTCCCCTCCCCCTCGCCGAAATACCGTTTGGGCACCGCAAGGTAAACGCCGAACCATTTCCTGCTGTCTTTTCTGCGGAACACGGCGGTCTCAAAATCTTCTTCAAAGGGGTAGTCCGTTTCTGCGCAGGGCAAATCCCGCACGGTCTCTAAAATCTTCTCTTTATCCATATACACATTATACCGCCCCGAAAAGAATAAATCAACAAATTTGCCCGAACAGTCGAACTTTAAAAATAATCGGCCGAAATGTTGCTTTTTTGAGCGTTTTGTGATAAAATCAAGATAACGTTAACCGAAAGGAGGTTTACACATTTATGGCTAAAAAGAACGTCAAATACTTTATTCCCGGAGCGATCGCGCTGCTGTTCGGCATTCTCGCTCTTTGCATGATGTTTCTTGACGGCGTAACTTACGAGGGAAAAGTTTTAGGAAGCAGTTTTTCTTTCACCGGCATGAAGCTCGCCTTCGGCGGGGAAGTCGAAATCGTCGGGGGCGTCTCCGTCGACGCGCTCGAATTCAATATTATGACGACGCTCGGCTTTTTCCTTCCCTTGATCGGCGGCGTTCTCGCGCTGGTCTTTAAAAACGGGCTCATCACGAAGATCGTTACGACCGCCTGCTTCGTCGTAGGCGCCGTATTCCTCTTCAGCACGACCGGCTTCACTTCCATCAGCCTCGGCGGCTCGGATGTGAAAGACGCCCTCACCGCTCTCTATTCGGAAAAGCTCGCCATCGGGCCTATCCTCGGCGGTATTTTTGCGGTCATCGGCGCCGTCGTATGCTTCTTCAAAGGAACCATCGCCAAAAAGATCGGCGCATAAACGGATCCGAAATAAAAAACGGGAAGAGACGTTCTCTTCCCGTTTTTCTTTTTCCGCTTGTTTCCGTCCTGCAGGGAAGCTGATTCCCCGCAGCAGCAGCCCAGCCGCATGCGCACTCAATCGATCACGCCGCCGCCGATGCACCGTTCGCCGTCGTAAAAAACGGCGTATTGCCCCGGCGTTACCGCCCTCTGCGGCTTCTCGAAATCTACCCGGGCGCTGTTTTCGCCCGTTTTGCGCACGCGCACGCCCTGTTCGCTTTGGCGGTAACGGAATTTCGCCGTACAGGCAAACTCCTCTTCTTTCGGTGCCGACGGGATCCAGTTGATCCCGGAAACGGTGCAGGAGCGGGTAAACAATTCGCTCTCGTCCCCGTGCGAAACGTACAAAATATTGTTCTTTAAATCTTTTTCGGTAACGAACCAGCGCCCCTCGCCCGCGTCCCCTTTCTGCCCGCCGATGCCGAGGCCCCTCCTTTGGCCGAGCGTGTAGTACATCAGCCCGATATGCCGCCCCACTTCCTTCCCGTCGCGGGTGAGAATGGGGCCGGGTTGGGCGGGGAGATAACTTTTCAGAAAATTGCGGAAATTTCTCTCGCCGATGAAGCAGATGCCCGTGCTGTCCTTCTTTTTCGCCGTCGAAAGCCCGTACTTTTCCGCAACGGCACGCACCTGCGGCTTTTGCAGCCTGCCGAGCGGGAACAATACCTTTTCCAACTGCTCCTGCGTTACCTGGTTCAAAAAATACGTCTGATCTTTGTTCGCGTCGGCCGCTTTCAGCAGATAATGCGCCCCTTCCGCATGGCGGATATCGCAGTAGTGCCCCGTAGCGATATAGTCCGCCCCCAAAGCCAGCGCATATTCGCGGAAAGGCCCGAACTTGATCTCGCGGTTGCACAAAACGTCGGGATTGGGCGTCCTGCCCCGCTCGTACTCTTCCAGAAAATACCTGAACACGCGTTCGGCGTATTCTTTGGCAAAGTTGACCGTATAGTACGGGATCCCGATCGCGTTGCACACCCGCTTCACGTCCTCGTAATCCGCTTCCGCGGTGCAGCAGCCGTTTTCGCCCTCTTCTTCCCAATTGACCATATACAGGCCGATCACGTCGTACCCCTGTTCCTTCAACAGAAGGGCCGCAACCGAGCTGTCAACGCCGCCGCTCATGCCCACGACGACCGTCTTGTTTTTCCTTTCCACGCGCGCCACCGCCTTTTTCCTTTTGAGATGTATTATAATGCCCCCCGCCCCTTCTGTCAATCCTTTTTCCCTCGGAGCCTTTACTTTGCCCGCGCAAAATTTTCTCCGCAAAAGCCGAAAAGGGCGCCGCTTCTAAACGAAGCGGCGCCCTGCGCTCTGCTATGCAAAGCCGCACGCGCATTTATCGGAATGCGCGCCTGTGCTTATTCGATTTCAATGCGGTGCTCTTCCGCCTTCTTCTGCGCTTCTTTCGGGATCACGACGTTCAAAATGCCGTTTTCGTACTTGGCTTTGATGTCTTCCTTCCGAATGTCGCCCACATAATAGCTGCGGCTGCACGAAAAGCTGCGTTCGCGGTGAATATAATTTTCTTTCTTGCCCTCCTCATGCTTTTCACTCTTGCTTGCGGAAATATTCAGATATCCGTCTTTCAAATCGACGTGAATATCCTTTTTATCCAAGCCCGGCATTTCCACTTCCATCAAATAATCGTTCTCATTTTCCTTGATGTCGGTGCGCATGTATTTCTGAGCGTGTCTGCCGCCGTAAAATGCGGGGAAGAAGTCGTGCATGGCCTCGTCAAAGAAATCGTAATCGGAATAATTGTTCCTTCTGCTGAGTTCATTTTTCATAAAAATCATCTCCTTTATGCGATCTTGAATCGTTAACACTTAAATTAATTAAGTGCTAGCACTCTCTTTCTGAGATTGCTAATATTATAGCACATCCACGCACCAAGTCAAGCGTTTGAAGACAATTTTTTTAATTTTTTTTAAATTTTTTAAACGTGGAGCAGAGCATCGATTTTTTCCAGCGCAGAAAAATCGACGAAGTCCTCCGCCCTGCCGTATACTTGTACGAGCGCGCGCATTTCCGCGGGAAGTTCTTCCTCCCGCTTGTTTTTCATGCTCTTATACAGCAGTTTCAAGAGCGTACGGTGGAAAAAGCCGAGGCGGCTGCAATCGAGACTGCCGCGCAGCGGCACGATTTTTTCCTTACCCCGCAAGTTCTGCGGCAAAGCCCGCCCGATCCCGACGCGGAGCGATTCTGCCACGGCCGCATCCGCCGGATCGGCAATTCCGACCGGCGCCACGATCAGCGAGCGAACGGGCTGCCGCGCAAGGCGGCGCGCCGCCTTGCGCAAGCCGTACACATTCCCCGCATATACGCCGCCGAAAAAGACGGCCGTTTCGCACCCTTCCGACCGTTTGGCTCTCTCGAAGGAAACGGCAGGGATCCCCGTGCGTGCCGAAAGCTCTTCCGCATACCGCTTTGCCGCACCGTAACGGCTCGCATATATGATCAATCGTCCCATAAAATATACACCTCCGATTTTATTGTACGGCATGCCGCGCCGTATTTTATCGATATCCTGTAAAATTTTTGTAATATTCCAAATACCATCCTTTGAATATCCTTCATCCGCCGCCGTATCCGCAAAACAGCCGCAAAGGCGCGGTATCGTTCCTGAAACTTATCGGAATACAGGAATAGGAACACTAAAGGAACAACTTTCCTTTGCCCCGCTTTCCACGACGCAAAGAGCCGTTATTTTTCCCCGCAAGCGCAGGACTTCCCTTCCGAATCCTCCCGAATTTTAGCGGCCGCATTTGCAAAAAGGGAAAACGGTATACGCCGTTTTCCCTTTTCCGTTATTCGATATTCAACCTAACCGCCAAAAGCAAACTTTTGCCCCGGCTGTAAAGCGCCGAATCTGCACAACCGCGGCTATGCGCCGCCGGCGGTACAAAAGCACCTTATAAAAACCAGATCTGCATATCCCCTTTCCCGCGGTTTGCCCACGAAAAATACGGGATAAGTTTCAATGCGATCTTTTCGGGTACGGGCGCTTCGTAGGAATAGAGCGCGGCGGATGAGCGCAGCCTCTCGGCATTCACTTCGAGCGTAAAAAATTCTCCGTCCGCCCTCTTCGCGCCCGCAAGGGATCTGATGCGCACGTTGCGGAGATTGCCGCCGTTATCCGCGCTCTCCGCGCACAGCACGAGCGCGCCGTATTCGACGGCCTTGCGGCCGTTGTCGTACCATACGTTTTCGTTTGCGTACACAAAACGGGCGCCGATTTTAAAATCCAGCGCAATTTCGATTTCCCCGTCGCAGAAGATCTCGATATATTTTTCCGCGATCTTCGGCTCGACCTTCTTTCCGTTCACCCGCATCGCAACGCCGCCGCTCCATGCGGGCACGCGCAGGCGCAGGTCCGCCTTACCGTCCACGCGCACGCAGACCTTTCCTCCGTACGGCATTTCCGAATCGATCTCCACCTTCGCGCCGCCGATCTCCGTTTTTGAAGAAATGTACTGGTTTATCAGTACCGCGTTCCCTTCGGTCGCGTAAATGTAGCTGCCGATGCTCTCGATAAAGCGCGTGAGGTTGGGCGGGCAGCAGGAACAGTCGAACACTTCGACGCGTTCGGGAATGGGGCAGAACAGCTTGGTTTTCAGGCCTTCGTTGTAGTCGTATATACACTCGTGCATTTCCAGCGGATTTACGTAAAAGAATCCCTTTCCGTCCGCGCTTTCGCCCGCGAGCACGTTGTTGTACAGCACCCGCTCGAAAATTTCGTGGTATTCCGCCCTGTTTCTGATCTTGGCGAGGCGGTCGCAAAAAAACGCGAGCGCGATCGCCGAACAGGTTTCGCTGTAAGCGAATATATTCGGCAGATCGTACGGGAACGTAAACGTTTCTCCGTGATAGGAAGAACCCGTTCCGCCCGTGATATACATTTTTTTATCGACGATATCGCGGAAGAGCGATTCGCAGGTCTCCGCGAGCTGCTCATCCCCCTTGATGCGGGCAACGTCCGCCATCGCGATGTACAGATACAGCGCGCGCACGGCGTGCCCCTCCGCCGTCTTCTGTTCGCGCACGGGCGCATGGTCCTGGTGGTAGACGGGATATGTGAATGCATACGTCTCCTCGTTGTGCCTGCCGCGCTCTTCGATGAAATAATCCGCAAGGTCGAGATATTTTTGGCTGCCCGTCGAATTGTACAACTTTACGAGCGCAAGTTCGATTTCGGGATGGCCGCAGGTGAAAAAGCCCGCGTCCTTTTTTACATAAAAGCGTTCGTAAATATAATCGGCGTACTTTATCATGGCGGCGTACAGCTTATCGTCCACCCCCGCTTCATGCAGGGCGACCGCCGCTTCGATGAGGTGCCCGGCGCAGTACAGTTCGTGTTCGGGGCGCTTCCGAAAGATGTTTTCCGGCTCGTATACCTGAAAATAGCTGTTGAAATATCCGCAGGGAAGCTGATTCCGGCAGATATCGCCGATCGCTTCGTCCGCCCATGCTTTGAGCCGGTCATCCTTCTTTTTCGCGAGGATGTTCGCGGCGCTTTCCAGCCATTTGGCGATATCGCTGTCCCAAAACACGTGCGGTTTGTGCGCCTCGTCCTTAATGCACTTCATCGCCTGAAAACGCCCCGTTTCGCGGAAGCGCTTATAAATGTTGTATACCGAAACTTCGGCATTCTTTTCCTGCAGGTCTTTGAAAAACCCGCCCGTGATCTCTACCTCTTTAAAATCGATCGTCTGCATTGCATCATGCCTCCCGTTTTAATCTTCCCGTTCGAACAGGAACGCGCCGCCCGGATATTCGCCCTCGGGGTTGAAGACGAGCGCGCCGCCCTTCACTTCGTACCCGACCGCCGCATACGCCGCGGTAAGTCTGTATCCCGAAACGTCGCATTCGAGCCGCGCGTACGGCCGCTCGAAAAAGTGCGCCAATACGAGCATGCGCCGCCCGTCGCGCGAGACTTTCTTATAGATCTGGCATCCCTTCGGGTCGCGGTAATACCTGACGTCGCAGTACGTTTCGGCAATCCTGCCCGAACGCACCACGTCCTTTGCCGCATTGTAAAAAGCTATGCCCTGTTTGAGTTTTTCTTTCTGTTCTTCCCCTATCTCCTGTACATCGCCCGAAACGCAGATCCGCCCGAACATCGCCGCGCTCAGCGACCAGACGATGCGCTGCGGCGTATCCGTTTTGCGGATGACCGCCCAGATTTGATTCTGCCGCGCGGGGATCACGCGCGAAACGTTTGCCGCCACGAGGGGGATTTCTCTGCATTCGTGCGCGTCCGAAAAGGAGCACATCGACACCCTGTTCATGCGCAGCGGTTCGATGCGCGAACCGCCCGAAGAGCAGTTTTCGATGACGATGCCGGGAACGGAGCTCTTCAGCCTGTCCAGCCAGCGCAGGCTCTCCTCGGCGATCTGCCGCCCGCCTTCGCCCAAACTTTCGGCGCCGTCGCACCCCATGCCGATATTGTCGTTGTAGTCGATCTTGACATATTCGAACCCGTTTTCCCGCAAAAAATCGCACATCTTTTCCTGCACGTACGCCTGCACCGCGGGCTTGCGCAAATCGAAAAAGCGCCGGTTTTTGCTGGTAAGCGGAACGCCGTCGCGCGCCAACAGCATATCCTGCGCGGAGAATGCCTTGCTGTCTCTGCCCGCGACCTCGAATTCGAACCACAGCCCCGCATGCATGCCCTGCGCGCGGATCCTGTCCGCCGCCGCCTTGATGCCGCGGGGAAACAGCGTGCGGCTCTGCTCCCAATCGCCCGTGGCGTTGCACCAACCGCAGTTTTCGGGCTTGTACCAGCCCGCGTCGATGACGAACGTTCCGAACGGGATATCGCGGATGCTTTCCAAAATCGAAGCGATGTTCTCCTCGCTCGGCACGCCCCACGTCGTACAATATTCGTTGAACAGTACGGGCATTTCCCGTTCGCTTTCCGGAACGGACAGGCGGGCATCCTGAAATTGAACGAAATCGCCGCATACGTCGTTCACGTTTCCGTACCGCACGCGCAAAAAGGCGCGATGGGTGCGGAAGCTCTCCCCCGGCGGGATCCTTTTGCACCAATGGCCGAATTCATAGTCCGCCAATCCGCCCGAGAGAGAACAGGTCTCCCTCTCTTTGTACAATTCCATCTGCCAGCTGTACGGAGCTTCGAGCATGGCGGCAAGAATAAACCCGCTCTCCTCGTCGCGCACGGCTGCAAAGGGAAACCAGCCGCGGTTGGGCATCGTTCCCGCCTGGCCGAACCGCTCGCACCTGACGCCGTAGCGCGCCCAACTCATATCCATACCCAGGTCGCAGAACTCCTCTTCTTTCAGCCGGCATTCGCGGCTCCACGCGCTCGTCATGCGGACGAGACGCAGCCCCTCGTCGGTATACCTTTTTTTCGAGGGATTGAAAATGCCGCCGACGGAAAAGGACTGCAGGCTCTCGAGCACCTGATCTTCCTGCGTGCGGTTGCGGTATTCGACGGAAATCGAGATCACGCCCGTTTCCGCGTCGTATTCGAGCATGTGCCCGTATTCGTTCCCGCACCCGTCCGAAAGCTGCGTAACGACGCGGTTTTCTTCCTTTTTCTGCGATTCAATCGCGAGAAGCGAACTTGCGCGGTTGCGCATGGTAACGCCCTGCGTATAATCGACGAGGTTGCGCGCGCCGCGCAAAGCGACCTGCACCATTCCGTCGCAGCAGAGCGCGTCGACGTCTTCGACGGGAATATCGGCGGGAAGCAGAGCAAGCCCGGCTCCGAACTCGGGCGATCGGACATAATACGCGGCCGTATCGCCGAAAATATATTTTTGAAACAGCATGGCCCCTCCGGGAAAATTTCGTTCGGAAAGGGGCGGCGCTTCGGCGCCGCCCCTTTGGCCCGTTATCGTATAAAATTATTTATTTTTCCAAATCACGTCGGAAAGCATGAGGTCGCGTTTAAAGCGGTTGATCTCGGTATGTTCGTCGATGACGACCGACTCGATGCCCCACATATCCGCGAGATCGACCATATCCTGTACGGTAAGCTCGGAAGATACGACGGTATGGTGCGCGCCGCCCGCGTAGATCCAAGCGGCTACGCCCGTCTTGAAGTCCGGCTTGATCTTCCACATCAGCCCGCCGACAGGGAGATTGGGCATATGGTGCGGCCATTTGACGAGGTCGATCTTTTGAATGATGAGGCGCATGCGGTCCCCCATATCGACCATCGAAACGGCCACGCTGTTCGGCGATTCGATGCCCTCGAACACGAGGCGCGCGGGATCGGACTTGCCGCCGATGCCGAGCGGATGCACCTGAATTTCCGGCTTGGTACCCGCGAACTGCGGCGAAACTTCGAGCATGTGCGCGCCGAGCACGAGCTCGTCGTCGAAATCATACGTATAGTCTTCCATAAGCCCGGTGCCCTTCTGACCCGCCATATACTGCATGATCGCGCCCATCGCGGCGACCTTCCAGTCGCCTTCTGCCCCGAATCCGTAGCCCTTGCTCTGCAAGTCCTGAATGGCGATGCCGGGGAGCTGGTTTAAACCGTGCAGCGCGCCGAAATGATCGACCACGCCGATGTAGCCGCCCTTTTCGCGGCAGAAACGGTCGATCGCGATCTCGTACTTCGCCTGTTCGCGGACGACGTCGACGCGGTCCGTCTTCATGACGTACTTCTGCTCGTACTCCTTCATGAGGGCGTCGATCTCTTTGTCGGTTACCTTTTCAATATATTCGACGAGGTCGCCGATGGGATAATAATCGACCTGCCAGCCGAACTTGATGTGCGCCTCCACCTTATCGCCTTCGGTAACGGCGACGTCGCGCATGTTATCGGAAAAGCGGCAGACTTTGACGGTTTTGGAGAACGCATAGCCGGCGGCGACGCGGCACCACGCGGCGAGCTGTTTGAGCGCCTTTTTATCTTTATAGTAGCCTACGATGACCTTGTTATCCATGCGCAGGCGGGAAACGATGTAACCGAACTCGCGGTCGCCGTGCGCCGCCTGGTTTTCGTTCATGAAATCCATGTCGATCGTCTCGTACGGGAGTTTTTCGTTGTACTGGGTAGCGAAATGGCACATGGGCTTTTGCAGCATCGAAAGCCCCTTGATCCACATCTTGGCGGGCGAAAAAGTATGGCACCAGGTGATGATGCCGATGCAGTCGTCGTCCGCATTGACTTTTTTGACCGCCGCCACGATCTCGTCCGAGCTCTTGCAGGTGGTGAGATATTTGACGGTTACGGGCATTTTGCCGTTGACGTAATCTGCCATTTCCTGCGAGTGCTGCGCCACGTGTTCGAGAACGTCTGCGCCGTACAAAGTTTGCGAACCGGTGATCCAATAAACGATCTTCTCTTTCATTTTTAATACCTCTGATTTTATTTATAAATTTTGATTTGCAGTCGTTGCGGAAACGCTTGAAAAACAAGAAAATTTCCGTTTTTATAATAAATTTTCCGTGAGCTTGCGGAGCGCGCCGCGCTCGCGCAGTCTCACGTCAAATTTATTATAACTTGCCCCGCCGCGCGGCGCAAGCGTTGATGACAGTTTTTTGCAACGCGTTGACCTTGCAGTGCCGCTATTATAATTTTATCCGCAGGCGGCGCCGTTTGCAAGGCTGCATGACGCGAAACAGGCCGTGTTTTTGCAAGACTAGCGCAAGGGAGTGTACACTGACGTACATGACCGCCGCGCGACGGCGACGCAAAGGCGCGGAATGCGCCGTTATCCGCTTTCTGTATTCTTTTCGCGCAAGCAAAACCACGCTTTTGCGGCGCGCGCCCCCATTTGCGCGCGAGCGCCTCGGCGGGTGAATGCGCGGCGCTTCGTTTTTTGTGTGCCCTTCCGCCGCGCAGAGGGCAGAGCCCTCTTTTCACGACAAATAATTTTGACAGCTCAAAATTATTTGTGTGAACTCTGTCCGTAGTAAGCGTTTTTGCCGTGCTTGCGCAGATAATGCTTATCCATCATGAATTTATCCGCACGCTTCACGCTCGGATTGACCTGCTCGGTGATAAACGCCATTTTGGCGACCTCTTCCAGGACGGTGGCGTTGTACACGGAGCCGTCGGCATCCTTGCCGAACGCGAACACGCCGTGGCTTTTGACGAGAACGCCGGGGACTTCGATGGGATCGAGCTTGTCTTTTTGGAACCGTTCGATAATCACGAGCCCGGTATTCTTTTCATATTCGCCCTCGATCTCTTCCTTCGTTAACGAGCGGGCGCAGGGAATATCGCCGTAGAAATAATCGGCGTGCGTGGTTCCGTAAAAGGGTATGTCTCTGCCCGACTGCGCCCATGCCGTTGCAAAGGTGGAATGGGTGTGCGTTACGCCGCCCACATTCGGGAAAGCCTTATAAAACTCGACGTGCGTGGGGGTATCGCTCGACGGGCGCAGATCCCCTTCCACGACTTTTCCGTTGAGGTCGACGACGACCATATCGCGCTCGGTCATGTCGTCGTAGGAGACCCCGCTCGGCTTGATGACGATGAGGCCGCTTTCGCGATCGATCTCGCTGACGTTCCCCCAGGTAAAGAGCACGAGCTTGTGCTTTACGAGATCGAGATTCGCCTTTAAAACTTTTTTCTTCAATTCTTCCAACATGATTTCGACTCCTTTTATAAAATTCGGAGGAGCGGCGACGAACGCGCTGCGAGGGTGCGCCCGCACGGGCGCGCCGAAAGCCGCCGAGCCGCCCCGTGCGGACGGTCATCGCATGCATTCGACCGCTTTGCGGACGATGGGAAGGCCTTCCACATACCGCTTCGCAAACGCTTCGAAGCCGGCGACGTCTTCGGGATCGGGCGCGAGCGTAACCCCCTCCTGATCCGCAAAGACCTTGTGGTCGAGATACTCTTCGAGCGATTCGCCGCGCTCTTTCGAGACAGCGTAGTTGGCGAGAATGGCAATGCCCCACGCGCCCCCTTCACCCGCCGTTTTCATGACGGTAACGGGCGCGTTGATCGCCGCGGCGAGGTAGCTCTGCCCCACGTGCGGCGTTTTGAAAAGTCCGCCGTGGCCGGTGATCGCTTCCAGTTTTACGCCCTCTTCCTTGAGCATGATGTCGCACCCGACTTTCAGCGCGCCCAGTGCGGAAAAGAGGTGCGCGCGGAAGAGGTTGGCGAGGTTGAACTTGCTTTCCGACGTCCGGACGAACATCGGGCGACCCTCGTCTACCCGCGTGATGTGCTCGTTGGATACATAGTTGTACGCAAGGAGCCCGCCGCAGTCTTTATCGCCGTTTTCCGATTCGACGTACAGGGCGTTGTAGAGATCCGCCTTGCTCATATTGACGCCGCAAAGCTTTGCGAACTCGCCGAACACATCTACCCAGCCGTTGATATCGGAGGTGCAGTTATTGCAGTGCACCATGCCGACGAGGTCGCCGACCGGGGTGGTTACGAGGTCGATTTCGGGATAGGCTTTGGACAGCTCTTTTTCCAGCACGATCATGGCGAAGACGGAGGTGCCCGCCGAAACGTTGCCCGTGCGCTTTTTGACGGAATTGGTGGCGACCATGCCCGTACCCGCATCCCCTTCCGGCGGGCAGAAAGGAATGCCCGCGGCAAGATTTCCCGAAGGATCCAGAAGTTTTGCCCCCTCTTCGGTGAGGCGGCCCGCTTCTTCGCCCGCGACCAAAATTTCGGGCAGGATGTTTTCCAGACGGAAAGGGGCCTTGTGTTCCGCAAGGAGCGCGTCGAATTTTTCCAGCATGGACGCGTTGTATTTTTTTGTTTTGCTGTCGACGGGGAACATGCCGGACGCTTCGCCGATGCCGATGACCTTTTTGCCCGTCAGCTTCCAGTGGACGTACCCTTCGAGCGTGGTCTGAAAGGCGATGTCTTTGACGTGCTCCTCGCCGTTCAGGATCGCCTGATAGAGATGCGCGACCGACCAGCGGGCGGGAATGTGATAACCGAACAGCGCGGTGAGTTTTTCCGCCGCGGGAGCGGCGCAGTTGTTGCGCCAGGTGCGGAAGGGAACCAACAGCTCGCCCGCCTTATCAAACACCATATAGCCGTGCATCATGGCGGAAAAGCCGATCGCGCCCACGGTTTTGAGGGTTACTCCGTATTTATTTTTGACGTCTACCGCCATCTCTTGGTAACAATGGCGCACGCCCGTCCAGATGTCTTCGAGCGAATACGTCCAGATCCCGTTTTCGTAACGGTTTTCCCAGTCGTGCGCGCCGGAAGCGACGGGAACGTTGTTCTCGTCCACCAATACCGCCTTGATGCGCGTGGACCCGAACTCGATGCCGAGCGCGGTTTTTCCCTGCTGTATGAGCTTTTTTACGTCCTTTTCCATACCATTCCCCTGTAATTTATTTTGCGCTTTTTTCTCCGGGCTTTATTCCTGCCCGAAGCACACTACCATTATAAAGAAAAAAATCGGAAAAATCAATAGATCGGCAAAAATTCTTCAAAAAAAATTACAAAAAATGAGCGAAACGTTCACTTTTTCTG
>CALVXE010000026.1 GCA_944368795.1 uncultured Clostridia bacterium
AAAGTTAGAGCTGAATAAAATATTGGCGGGCGTAGCCGGGTACGCCGTGCTTCCTTATACGAAACGAGATATTCTTGCCGAAAAACCGAGCACGGATTTTGCGGAAGCGGAAAATCGTCTGAATCTGACGGCGGAGGCGGATCAGGCTCTGTTTCGGTACGGAGCGGGCAGAGTCGAGGCGTTTGCGGAGTTTTCCGATGAACTTGAACGCGCGCAAAAGGGCGCGTCTCTTTCCTGCGCGGAGCTGTTGGCTGTGTGCGGGCTGCTCCGCTCGGCGCGTGTGGCTTACCGCGGCATTGCGGCCCTTCCCGATTCACCTCTCCTGAAGGGGATCGCGGAGAGAATTTATTTTGACGAAAGTCTCGAAAAGGATATAAGCGAAAAGATCCTTTCCGAAGACGAAGTGAGCGATTACGCCAGCGATGCGCTCTTCGATATAAGGCGGTCGATCCGTTCCCTGAACGAGCGCATTCGCGCAAAACTTTCGGAATACCTCAGCGGAGACGGCGCAAAATTTTTGCAGGAAGGGATCGTAACCATGCGCGACAACCGTTACGTTCTTCCCGTGCGGGCGGAATATAAATCCCGCGTCCGCGGTTTCGTGCATGACCGCTCGGCCAGCGGTGCGACTTTTTTTATCGAGCCGGAGCAGGTGTTGGAAATGAACAACGAACTGCGCGAATTGTCGGCTGCGGAAAAGGAGGAGGTCGAGCGGATTTTGGCGCAGCTTTCTCATCGCGTAGGGGCGATGAGTGAGAGTTTGACGGCGGACATCGAAAGGCTGAGCGAAATCGACCGCGCCTTTGCGAAGGCGGAATATTCCTACAAAAATAAGTGCGTGCGCCCTCGCCTGAATCGGCGGGGCATCGTTGATATCGAAAAAGGGCGGCACCCTCTGCTCGATGTAAAGACGGCGGTGCCCGTTTCGGTATCGTTGGGGAGGGAATACAATATTTTGCTCGTTTCTGGCCCGAATACGGGCGGCAAGACGGTAACGCTGAAAATGTGCGGGCTGTTCTGCCTCATGGCGTGTTGCGGGCTCTTTCTTCCGGCGGCGGAAGGGAGCGAAGTCGCCGTTTTCGGCAATATATTCTGCGATATCGGCGACGCACAGTCGATCGAAGAAAATCTTTCGACCTTTTCTTCGCATATAAAAAATATCATCGGCATCACGCAAGAGGCGGATGCGAACAGTCTCGTGCTCATCGACGAATTGGGCGGAGGCACGGATCCCGACGAGGGGCAGGCGATCGCCAAAGCGGTGATCGCTCATCTGCTTCGGCGGGGGTGCAAGGGGATCGTAACCACTCATTACACTTCTTTAAAAGAATTTGCCTATGCGGAGCAAGGGATCGAGAACGCCAGCATGGAGTTCGATATGAACACGCTGCAGCCGCTGTACCGCATTAAAAAAGGCGTTCCGGGCAGCAGCAATGCGATCGCTATTTCTCGCCGCCTGGGCCTTTCGGAAGAAATTTTGAACGATGCTCTTGCCAATCTTTCCGAGGGCGGGAGGAAGTTTGAAAATATTATCCGTACGGCGGAACAGAGCCGCATCGAGGCGGAAGAAGCAAAGCGGCGTGCGGAAGCGCTCGAGGCGAAATGGAAAGAGAGTCTTGCGGAGGCGAACGCGGAGCGGGAGAAGCTCAAAAAGGAAAGGGAAAAGCTCTTTGCGGGCGCGAAAGCGGAAAGCCGCCGCATTGTAAACGAGCGGACCGCGCAGGCGGAAGAACTTTTGGAAGAAATCGAAAAGATCGCAAAGAGCCGGGATATCACCGAAGCGGATTTGATTCGGGCGCGCACGCTGAAAAATCGGCTTGCGGATAAGGCGTTTGTTTCGCAGGCGGAGGAAGAAGAAAGGCCGGCGGCGCTTCCCGCCGATATTTCGGCGCTGAAACCCGGGGACCGCGTGTATGTGTCTGCGATGAATTCGAACGGCGAGATTCTTGCCGTAAACACAAAAAAGAAAGAGGCGGAAGTCCTTGTCGGGAGTATGCGCCTGAATGTCAAGGCAAAAGATCTGTACTCGCTCTCAGGCGGCAAAAAAAGGCAGGAGCCGAAGGAGCGCGTGCAGGTCATGCGCAGGATCGGGCCCGTTCAGAGTGTCAAAACGGAGATCAACCTGTTGGGGATGACTGTATCGGAAGCGGTGCAGGAGGTGGATGCGTTTATCGACCGGGCCGTGCTTGCGGGACTGGAAGAGGTAAAGATCATTCACGGCACCGGAACGGGGAAATTGAAAGAGGGCATCCGCAATCATTTGCGGGGGATGAAGAATGTGGCGGAATTCCGCCAAGGGATTTACGGCGAAGGCGACGCGGGCGTTACCATCGTAAAATTGAAATGATTTGCTGCGTTTGCGTTCGGCTGGGGGCTTAGCCGAACGCGCGTCGGGCGCTGCGGTAGGATCGTGGCTGCTGCGGGGCTCTTCATATTCCCGGCCTCTTGCGAATATATTACAGAGAAAATCTTTTTAATTTTCGCGTAACTATATTCGAAAAGAGGTAAACTAAATTGAAGGGAAGTACAAAAATTGCGGTTTTGACCAATGTCTGTCTTGCGGCGGTGCTGCTGATCGTGGGGGCGGTGTGCTTTTTCCCGATCGGCGTTTCTACAGCTGGGAAACTGTCGGACCGCGTCTATTACAGCGGCAACAAAGACAGCCGCTATGTTTCGCTGATGTTCAATGTATATTGGGGAACGGAATTTATCCCTGCGATATTGGACACGCTCGACGAGTACGGGGTCAAGGCGACGTTCTTTATCGGCGGAAGCTGGGCGGACGACAATGCGGAAACTTTGCGCGAAATTGCTTCGCGCGGCCACGAATTGGGAAACCACGGGTACTTCCATAAAGACCAGGACGCACTTTCTTACGAAAAGAACGCGGAAGAGATCCGCATCTGCGGCGAGCTCGTGGAAAAGCTTACGGGAGTGCGGTTGTCGCTGTTTGCGCCTCCGTCGGGTGCGTATTCGGAAAATACGGTAGATGCCGCCGAACAGCTCGGCTATAAGGTGATCATGTGGTCGAAAGATACCATCGACTGGCGCGATCGGGACCAAACGCTGATTTACAGCCGCGCGACCAAAGATGTTTCCGGGGGCGATCTCGTTTTGATGCATCCGACGGCCGAAACGTCGGCGGCGCTTCCTTCCGTGCTTCGCGAATATGCGGAACAGGGGCTGGAGCAGGTTCCTGTTTCGGTAAATATATCGGGCGCAGAAAGAGCTTAGACAGCGTTTTTCGGCCGGTGAGATAAAATAAATTTACATACGGAGGACAATTATGACATACAGCAAAAAATTCCCCAGCGGGCTTCGGCTCGTCGTAAAGAAGATCGACGGATTGCTTTCGGTAAGCATGGGCATTCTTGCGGGAACAGGGTCGTGCTTTGAAACTGAAGAGGAAAACGGAATATCGCATTTTATCGAACACATGATGTTTAAGGGCACGGCAAAGCGCAGTGCGTTTGAAATTTCCGACGCGATGGACAGAATCGGGGCGCAGGTCAATGCGTTTACATCCAAGGATATCACCTGCTATTATGCGAAATCTACGTCCGACCATGCGGGCGAAGCGTTCGAAATCTTATCCGATCTGGTTTTGAATTCAGTCTTTCCGGAAGAGGAGATGGAGCGCGAAAAGGGGGTCGTGGCGGAGGAGATCGCGATGACCGAAGATACGCCCGACGATCTCTGTTTGGATCTTTTAGCCGAAGCTTATTTCGGAAACAAAGGGTATGGAAGAACGATTTTGGGCCCGGCGGAAAATGTCAGAAAGTTTGAAAGGCAAGATCTGTATTCATACATTCGCGAGCGCTATAATCCGGAAAATCTGGTCGTTTCGTTTGCCGGGAATATCGGCCCGGAAGAAGCCGAAGCGCTGGTCGAAAAGTACTTTGAAAGCGCGCTCGAAAAGCGGAAGTTCCGCGGCAGAGACAAGGTGATCGAGCTGTGCGGGCAGAGCTTGTTTAAGTATAAGGATATCGAGCAAGTTCATATTGCTTTGGCATATCCGTCGCTCAAAAGGGAAGATGAGATGATGGACGCGGCGCTCGTTGTAAATACCGTATTGGGCGGGGGGATGAGCTCGCGGCTGTTTCAAAAAGTACGTGAAGAGATGGGACTTGCGTATACGGTATATTCGTACATTTCTTCATTTACGGAAGGAGGTACGCTCGCCGTCTATGCGGGCGTAAATGCCGCGAACCTTCAAAGAGCGAAAGACGCCGTTTTGCAGACGATTGCGCAGCTGCGGAAAACGGGCCTCACGAACGATGAGTTCTCAAGGGGGAAAGAACAGTTGAAATCATCCATCATCCTTGCGCAGGAAAATACGGCGTCGCAGATGATCACGTACGGCAAATACATGCTGTTCAACGACCGCGTGTTTGATTTTGAACAGAGGATCCGAGCGATCGATGCGATGACGATGGAGGACTGCGAGCGGGCGCTGGCGATGAATTTTGACGATACGCGCATGGCGGCTTCGGTGGTCGGTAAAATAAAAGAACCGCTGAAAATTCACTGATTACCGCATGGTTTTAAAGTTTCTGAACGATTTTAAAGTACTATGTCTGACAAAATATGCGGATTTTCTCCGATTTATGATGAGAACAGCAGAGTGCTTGTCTTGGGAAGTTTTCCTTCGGTTAAAAGCAGAAAGATCAATTTTTATTACGGCAACAGGCAGAACCGATTTTGGAAAATGCTCTTTTCCTACTTCGGGGAAGAGATGAAAGAAAGCAACGCGGAAAAAACGGAATTTCTTCTTCGCAGGAATGTTGCGCTTTGGGACGTCGTGGCCGAGTGTACGATACGCGGTTCGTCCGACGCGACGATCCGCGCGAGCAGGGTCGCCGATATTCCGCGCCTTTTGGCGTTTGCTCCTATTGAAAGAATATTGTTGAACGGCAGAGCGGCGTATGAAATTTTTGTCGATGCGTTCGGCGATATCGGCGTGCCCTTTTTTCGGATGCCGTCGACGAGCCCGGCCAACCCGCGTTACCAGGAAAGGATATGGCACGCCGCTCTCGATGAAGTGTTTGCCGGCAGCGGACGGAGCAAAAACAAAGAGGAGAGATAGCCGCGGCAGACGAATTCTGCCGCGGATCTGTAATTTCAAAACAACATATTTTTAAGGAGACAGAATGAAAAGTTACGAGGAGATCGTGCGGGAGCTCCGCGCGATGCAGGATGAAAAATACCGCCGGTTTAACGAAAGGATCGTCAATGTTCCCTCGGGTTCGAGCTTAGGGGTACGCACGCCTTTGCTTCGGAAATACGCAAGGGAACTGGCGAGGTCGGAAGGGTATGATCCGGAAGAATTGTATTCTTTCCCGAACGATATTTTTGAGATCAGGCTTTTGAAATGTTTGTGCACGGCTTATGCAAAGATGCCTTATGCGGACTTGGTACAGAGTATAGACCGTTGCATGGAAGTGATCGACGGCTGGGCGGTATGCGATCTGTTCTGCGCGACGTTGAAGGATCTGAAAAAACATCGGGAGGAGTTTTTGCCGCATATCCGCGCTTATGTTGCGCAGGGTACAGAATTTTCGCAGCGCTTCGCATACATTGTATTGCTGGGCTGTTATATGGACGAGCAGTATCTGTCTGAAATTTTTTCTCTGTTGGATCGGGCAAAAACAGAATATTATTATACATATATGGGCGCGGCCTGGCTGCTCGCCGAAGTGCTCGTCAAATTTTACGCGGAGGGTGTGCGCTATCTGAAAGCGGGCGGACTCGATGGTCGGACGAAGAATAAGGCGATCCAAAAGGCGCGCGAAAGTTTTCGTTTGACGGCAGAACAAAAAAATTATTTAAAATCTTTGAAAAACGGATGAAAAAGTAAAAAAAGTATGGTACAATAATACCGACGCATCCGAAAAGAGGTTCGGGGCGACTTGTAAGAATGACGGAGTAGACAATGGACATTTTAAAGAAGCTGACGGAGGAATTTCCTTCCATCCGCGAAGACAGGGCACAGAACATCATCAATCTTATCGATGAGGGAAACACGATTCCCTTTATCGCGCGTTACCGCAAAGAGATGACGGGAAGCTGCGACGATCAGGTGCTGCGCGAATTCAACGACAGGCTTACCTATCTGCGCAATCTTGAAAAGAGAAAGGAAGAGGTGGTCAAATCCATCACCGACCAGGGCAAGATGACGGAAGAGATCCAAAAGGCGTTGGATGCGGCCGCTACGCTGACCGAGGTGGAGGACATTTATCGCCCTTACAAGCAGAAGAAAAAGACGCGCGCAAGCGTCGCGATCGAAAAAGGGTTGCAGCCGCTCGCCGATTTCATTTTGGCGCAGGATAAAGACGCCGACGTAAAGGCGGAAGCAGAGAAATATATCGACGCAGAGAAAGGGGTGAATTCCGCCGAAGAGGCCATTGCCGGCGCGAAGGACATCATTGCCGAAATCGTTTCGGACGACGCGAACGTGCGCAAGAAGCTGCGCAACCTTTTCATGAAGAACGGCGAGATCCAAACGAAATTGGTCAACGCGGAAGAGGAAGGAGCAAAGACGTACGAAATGTACGCCGATTATTCCGAAAACGCGGCGGAAATGAAGAGCCACCGCGTGCTTGCCGTAAACCGCGGTGAGAAGGAAGGGTTCCTCAAAGTAAAGCTCGTTGTCAACGACGATATCGCCAGACGAATTGCCGGGGCGGGATATATCAGGAACGGCGGGTATTCGTCGCAGCTCGTGGAAGAAGCGGTTGCGGACAGTTACGACCGCTTGATTTTCCCCTCGATCGAACGCGAGGTGCGCGCCGCTTTGACCGACAGCGCGAACGAGCAGGCGATCAAAATGTTTGAAGTGAATCTCAAACCGCTGCTCATGCAGCCGCCGATCAAAGATAAAATCACGCTCGGGCTCGATCCCGCATACAGAACGGGATGCAAGATCGCCGTCGTCGACGGTACCGGCAAGGTTTTGGATAAGACGGTCGTATATCCTACGCCCGGTCCTAAGCAGAATATTGAGGCCGCGAAAGCGAAATTAAAAGAACTCATCGCCAAATACAACGTAGACATAATTTCCATCGGAAACGGTACGGCCTCGAAAGAGAGCGAAATTTTCGTCGCCGAACTCATCAAAGAGATCCAGGAGGAGACGGGCAGGGAAGTTTCGTATATGGTCGTTTCCGAAGCCGGAGCCTCGGTGTATTCGGCAAGCCCGCTCGGCGCGGAGGAATTTCCTGATTTCGACGTGGCGGAGCGCAGCGCCGTATCCATCGCGCGCCGTTTGCAGGATCCTCTTTCCGAGCTGATCAAGATCGACCCGAAATCCATCGGCGTAGGGCAGTACCAGCACGATATGGATAAGAAGAGGTTGGACAGCGTGCTTTCGGGCGTTTTGGAAGACTGCGTGAACAGCGTGGGCGTCGATTTGAATACGGCAAGCGTGTCTCTCTTGAAATATGTTGCAGGGCTGAATGCAGGCATTGCGAAAAATATCGTAACATACCGCGAGGCAAACGGTAAATTTTCTTCGCGCAAAGAAATATTGAAGGTCCCGAAACTCGGAGAAAAGGCGTTTACGCAATGCGCGGGATTTTTGCGCATTCAAGGCGGCGAAAATATCTTAGACAATACCGCCGTTCACCCCGAAAGTTATGCCGCGGCGGAAAAGCTTCTTGCTTTGTTCGGATATACGGCGGAGGACGTGAAGGAAGGAAAACTTTCCGATCTCCCGCAGAAGGTGAAGGAGTACGGCGAGGAGAAGGCCGCAGCCGACGCGGGGATGGATTTGCCTACGCTCAAAGACGTCGTTTCTGAAATCGTAAAGCCCGGCAGGGATATCCGCGACGCTCTCCCCAAACCGATGCTGCGCCGCGATATCATGGATTTAAAGGATCTCGCGCCCGGCATGGAACTGTTGGGGACCGTGCGCAACGTGGTCGATTTCGGCGCGTTTATCGATATCGGCGTGCATCAGGACGGGCTCGTGCACCGTTCGGAAATGAAGGGGCGCTTCCGCCATCCTTCCGAGGTTTTGGAAGTGGGGCAGGTTGTTACCGTTTGGGTGAAAGAGGTCGACGTGAAAAAGAACCGTATAGCCCTGACCATGAAGAGCCCTGCAAAAATTCCCGAAGCGAAGGCGCAGTAAAATATTGACAAACCGCAACAAATTTAGTAAAATATGTTCATAACGCAGGAGGAGTTACAGTATGTTTGAAAAAGTACGCGACATGCTTGCAAAGCAGTTGAACCTTTCGCCGGAAAAAATTACTTTGGAAAGCGATGTCGTAAAAGATTTGGGGGCGGATTCGCTCGATGTTGTGGAGCTTTTGATCTCGTTGGAGGACGACTGCGGGATCTCGATTCCGGAAGAGGATATCGTGAATGTAAAAACGGTAAAAGATATCGTCGATATGATCGATAAATTGAATAAATAGTTAAAAAAGCCTCCCTGTCGTTTTGCAGGGGGGCTTTTGTCTTGCATGCATGCAGGAGAGGATCGAAACGAGGAGAATGTATGAAAAGGGTTGCAGCGGCTACGCTTTCTTTTTTGATGTTGTTCGGAATGTTCTGTACGATTGCCGCATGCGGGGAACAGAGCGATGGCTGTGCGCATGTCGGCGGCAAAGCAACTTGCTTGGAACAGGCAATATGCGAGGTGTGCGGCGAGCATTACGGCACGTTGGCGCCGCATACATATGCGGACGAATATACCTGCCATGACCGCGCTTGTCTGCAAGAGGGATGTACGCACGTCGAATATGCAGCGGGAGAACACGTTGTTGAAAAGTATGCTTGCAAAATTTGCGGGGAAAAATTCGGCTGTACTTTAGAGATTCTGCAACAAGATTATGCCGAAGAAATGTTGGCGCTGGCAAAGCGCAACGCCGACGAATCGTCCGGCGCTTTTAAAATCGTGATTCTTGATAAAGAGGAAACGCTGAATAATATCGCGCTGTATCAGTTTCCTGAAGATTTTAAGAAAGATTCTGTATTGCGCGGCCTGTTTGTTCGATATGATATGTTTTCTCCGGAAAACGGGGAGATATTATTCACGATCTACTATAATTTTGGGTTGGAGTTTCTTGAAGAGCAGAATGCCGATGTGCCGGTTTCGGCACCGGGCACGTCGGATACGTGGTATTTAGAAGTTGTGAAAGGCAATCCGAAACTGCTTTTTGAGTTTTCAATTGCGCAAAAATAATTGGATTTATAGTTAAAGGAGAGATTATGGATCAGAAAACTTTAAAAACGATCGGCGCGGCGGCGGTCGGGATATCGGCCGTGATCTTTGTGATTGCCTGGCTGGGCATGCTCGTCGAATTTGCTGGCGGTTTCGCGATGTTTGAGCATATAAGCGGAACAAATCCGGAAGTAACGGTAATTTATTTTATAACATGGTTTTCGCTCGCCATGTTTTTATTAATGATCCCGTTTCTGCTTGGCTGTGTGCTATGCCTGTTCTCAAAGAGTAAAAGGATGCGTATCGTTACGGCTTCGGTCGGTTGCGCGATAATAGTTGGCGCAATCGCTTTTATGATTGTAGTGGCTTTTATACCGCATTATGGCGGCCATTACATTTCTGAAACGGCGTTGCAAAGCGTGATGGTTTATCAAGGCGAACTAATTTCTATTATTGTTCCTACATTATTTATTTCTGTTGCCGTTTTGATTCCTTTATTTCAAGAAGCGAAAAAAAATACAGAAATGAATGAAAAGTCGAGCGAGGAGATACAGGAATGAAAAGACGTATGTTTTTTGTCTTTCTCGCTTTAATGGTTCTAGTGATTTGCATGGCGGGATGTAATAGTGTTAAAGGCCGTTATATTCCGGAAAGTCTTTCATATGAAATATTTTTCGATGACGAGGAGGACCGTGTAAGAATTGAAGGGGAATTTTGGTTTTTTATCGATGAAGGCACTGCTTCAAAAATCAGTTATTCTGTAGTCGGATACGACCTGAACAGGGAAGAAATTTGGCGGGTCGAAGAAATTATTCCTCTAAGCGATGCAAAAGCAAGCGAAGTTGCGTATAGAGAAACAATATGGGCTTATGAATCTGCGGCGACACAATTCGTAAAAGTGGAAGACGTATCGTTTGCTGCAAGTAAATCGTTGACCGGAAACACATGGATGATGTTAACGTTCGGAGTCGGTTTCGGTGTACTTGTAGCCGGAGCAATTGCCCTCCTCATTGTATTTTTTGTGCGGGAAAAGGTGAAAGAAAAGAAAGAATGATCGATTCAGACTATTGAAGCAGGCTCCGCTCACGTATCGTGAGCGGAGCCTGTATTTCATTTCGGCGCTCATCCTCCCGCAGAGATAAAATAATCGAAAGCGATAGGCGTACGCCGTCAATGATTGGCTGCCGAGCCGTGCAGAAACGGCGGTAAATAAGCACCATGTTTTCCTCTGTTGAAAAACAGGGTGCGCAATCGGCAGAGGAATCTGCCGCATTTTCGGAACCCAAATTTGCAATTTGAATATTGAAGTTTTGATTTCAATTGAAATGCACGGCTGTTCACATTCGCAGCATACAATGATACAAAAAAGAGAGGTCATTTATGCACGGAATGAGCGTCGATCTGCCTTATCCGAGTACGGACGGGTTGCGCCCGGATGCGGAGAGCGTCAAAATCCTTTCGCCGGCCTATGCGGACCGCGGAAGCGAACTTACGGCAATTTTACAATACGTCTATCATTCGATCGTATTTGCGGGGCTGAATCGAAAACAATATGCCCGAATGATGGTCGAAATTGCGATTGCGGAAATGCATCATCTCGATCTGTTGGGCGGGATGCTGTATAATTTGGGCGCTTTGCCCGTATTTACTTCCTGCCCGCCGCGGCTCTTCGATTTTTACAGTGCGGCGGCGGTATCCTTTTCCTGCGTTCCGCAAAAGATGCTGATGGACGATATTCGCGGCGAAACGGAGGCGATTCGCGGATACGAAGCCATGCTCTGCCGCTTAAAAAACGAACGCGTCGCCGCAGTGATCGAGCGCATTCTCCTCGACGAAAAATTGCATCTGGAAACATTGAAGGGTATGCTGCGCGAAGAAACGCAGGGCGGTAAAGATTAAAAAAGGCGGGGATTTCGCAAGTCGGAATCCCCGCCGGATTTTTCGGGCGGTTAAAATAGCAATTTAAGAGAAGGGGGTGCGGCGTTGAATATCAGCATTCTTTTTTTTCGCGAAAGAGAACGGCCGCCGCGGCAGCTCGCGCGGGTAAGGTCGGAGCGAAATCTTTTTTTCGCAGAGATCGGATGAATGCCAATGGAGAACGCTCGTCTGCGGCGACGCGCAGCGCCAAATTTTCCCGTTTTAAAAACTCGTCCAACGCACGCAGCTGTTCGCGGTCGCTTTTATGCACGAGAGCGGCATAAGCCGCAATGATCTTTCCGCAGACGTAATTGAAAGCGAAACGGTAGCGTAGGGAATCGAGGCGGGGCTTCAGTTCGTTGAAGAAGTGGACAAGCGTCTCTGCGCAGATTTTTACGTCCGTCTCCGATTCCTGCCGATGCCCATCAAACGGAGAATAATTTAAAAAAACAGCGCTTTTTGCAAGAAGCAACGGTGCCAGGGCCGCGCTTTCTTGCGGCAGTGTTTCAATGTATGGCAGAGAACGCGCATACAGATCGGCAGAAAGCGCGTAACCGAATCGGGACGGGTGAAATTTCTTTTCGCGCCGCAGGATTCTTTCCAATATGCCGCTGTCTTCCGCGCCGCGTTCTCCTTGCCCTTTCGAAAAGAGGATCAATTCTTCGCTGCGTTCGGGAAGGCTCGCAAAAAATTCCGCCGCGTCTCCTGCGGCGGGCAGAGATGCGCGGAGAACATAATCCCCTTGGGCGCGGCTGCCCGCTTCGCGCAGAAGGAGAGAAGGATACTGTTCGTTATTGAGTTCGATGTTTTGCGCGGCAATAATTTCAGAACCGGCGGGCAGTGCGGAAAACAGCGCGTTTGGGTCGCCGCTGCCGGTCAGGAAGACGGAAACGGGCGGCCTGCGTTTTTCATCGGTGGATGCGTTTACGCTGTCATTTTGTTTTTTTCTGCGGAATCCGAATTTCATAGAGTGTCTCCGAAGCATATTTTACCATATTTTTATATAAAATTCAAGTTGTTGACCTGTAAAGCCTGCCGAAAGGGCGGCAGAGCGGTTGCTATTTTTTGATGTTCGTGTTATAATTTATTTTATGACAGACGGACAAAAATTACGCGCGGTTCTGTTTGATTTGGACGGAACGCTGATCGACAGTTCGCAGATTTGGCGCGAGGTAGATGAAGAGTTTTTTGCGCGGCGGAATATGCCCGTTCCCGAAGGGTATCAGCAAAACATCGCGCATCTCGGATTCCGCGAATGTGCGGCGTTCACCGTACGCAATTATTTGCCGAAGGAAGAGGAAAGCGCGATCATTGCGGAATGGCATGAAATGTCGCTGTCCAAATACCGGGCGAAAGACGGAAGCCGTTATTTTAAACCCGGAGCCGTGTCCTTCGTGCAAAAGCTGAAAAATGCAGGGTATTTTCTGTGCGTCGCGACGGCTTCATCTCCCGATTTTTTCCTTCCCGTGCTCCGCTCGGGCGGCATTGAAGGATTGTTCGACGCCTTTGCTACGGTGGAGGATGCGGGAAAGAATAAGAGCTTTCCCGATATATTTTTGTTGGCGGCAGAGCGGCTGGGGGTACAGCCTGAAGAATGCGCGGTATTCGAAGACAATCTTGCAGCATTGCGAGCGGCAAAATCGGCAGGGATGTTTACCGCCGCCGTATTCGACGGGCAGGAGATTTCCGTGGAAGAAGCGCTGAAAAGAGAATCGGCGCTTTTCGTGCGGTCGTTTGAATCGTTTGACGATAGCAAATTTTTTTGAGAGGAATAAATAATGTATGTCAGCAGGTTGGATCTTATTCAGACGGAACGGGCGCTGAAAGAGATCAAGACAATTTTTGAAGGAGAACTTTCCGGCGCACTCAATCTGACGCGCATCAGCGCTCCGCTGTTCGTAGAACGCAACAGCGGCCTGAACGACAATCTGAACGGCGTGGAAAGGCCGGTATCTTTCGATATCAAAGCTACGGGAGAAGTTGCCGAGGTCGTGCATTCTTTGGCAAAATGGAAGAGATACGCGCTTGCAAAATACCGTTTCGGGGCACCGTTCGGACTATATACGGATATGAACGCGATCCGTCGCGACGAGGATCTCGATAATCTCCATTCGATTTACGTCGATCAATGGGACTGGGAAGCGGTCATCCGCCGTCAGGACAGAAATACAGAGTTTTTAAAGACGACTGTCCGCAAGATCTACGCCGCGCTGCAAAAGACGGCTTCGCGCATCTGCGCGGAGTATCCCGCTCTCGACAATTATCTGACCGACGAGATCACGTTCGTAACTTCGCAGGAATTGGAAGATATGTATCCCGATTTGTCGCCGAAAGAACGCGAGTCGGCGTTTGTGCGCAAGTACGGCTCGGCATTTGTCATGCAGATCGGCGGAAAACTTCGTTCGGGAAGAAAGCATGACGGCCGCGCGCCAGATTATGACGACTGGGCCCTCAACGGCGATATATTGCTGTATTATCCCGTGCTCGACTGCGCTTTCGAAATTTCTTCGATGGGCATTCGGGTGGACGAAAAGAGTTTGGTCGAACAGCTTACGGCGGAAAACTGCCTCGAACGGTTGGAATATCCATTCCACAAAGCACTTGTTGCGGGCGAACTGCCCTTGACGATGGGCGGCGGGATCGGCCAATCTCGCCTCTGTATGTTTTTGCTGAATAAAATGCATATCGGCGAGGTACAGGTTTCGCTTTGGGATAAAAAGACGGAAGAATACTGCAAGGAAAACAATATCACGCTGATGTAGAGAAAAATGGATACTTTACGCGTACAGGACAAAGGAAAGACAAAACTGATCGCACATCGCGGATTGAGCGGGATCGAATTGGAGAACACGCTTGCGG
>CALVXE010000027.1 GCA_944368795.1 uncultured Clostridia bacterium
CGGTCAGGGGGCGAGTAAGCGGCGGCCCAGACCAACGGACCGCGCCGCCGCATCGTTTGCAGGTAAAATTTCGTTTTATTAATGACATAAATTACAGCATAAGCGATGGTGGACATACGCATCTGTATGATCAAAGGTACTGTACGTTATGGCGTAAAATGGTTACATTTCAAAAATATAGTTAGCAGAAGATTTTATAGAAAAGGATTTTACAACGGATGCGAGACAGCAAGAAAGCTAAACAAGGAGGGCATGTTTTGCGGGCGGGAATTTGGCGAACAGCTTTGCGGGCGGCGATACTATGAACATATCTTGACAAAACGCGGCATATATGATACAATACAATCGAAAAAAAGCTCCGATAAAACCGAGCGGAACGGCGCGGCGGAAATCGGCGCTTTGCATGAGAGGATCGAAAAATGTTTTGCAAGTTTTGCGGGCAGGCATTGCCCGACGGCGCCGCGTTTTGCCCGCACTGCGGGAGGGCACAGGCGGATAGCTGTCAGAATCCGCCGCCGCGGGGACCGTATCCGTACTGTGCGGCAGAGCCGGACATTCCGAGTGCGGGCTGGGGCGTTTTGGGATTCTTTTTCCCTCTGATCGGTTTGATACTCTATTTGGTATGGCAAAATACCATGCCGCTCCGTGCGCGAATGTGCGGAAAGGGGGCGCTGATCGGCGTGATCGCGGAGGTCGCACTCGCCGTCATCGGGTACATAATTGTCATAATTCTGATGGCTGCGCTTCTAAGCGTTGCGGGAACACATACTATGATCGGAGGATAGAAAAATGTTTTGTAAGTATTGCGGAAAAGAAATTGACGAAAATGCGGCGTTCTGCCCCTTCTGCGGCGCCAAACAGAGGGACGAAAGCGCGGGGCAGGAGGAACAGCCGAGGCAGACTCCGCCGTACGGTCAGCCGCATTATCCGCCCTATCAGCAGCCGTACCGAGATCCTGCAGACGCGCGCAGCGGCGGCTTTGCCTTTTTGTGCTTTTTGTTCCCTGTCATCGGGCTGATTTTGTACCTCGTTTGGAAAGATACGATGCCGCTGCGGGCGAAATCGTGCGGGAAAGGGGCGCTGATCGGCGTGATCGTTTACGCCGTATTTTTGATTTTATGCATAATTTTGTGCGTTGTCGCTTTTAATTTTTATGACGATTATTACTATTATACATATGCGCGCATCCTGCTTTCGTAAGAGCGCATGCGCAATTAGGGGGGATAGACAGATATGCGGAAAAAGTTGGTCCGGATTGCAATGTTATTGGCGGCGGTACTGCTGTGCGCTTTATGCTTTGCTGCCTGCGCTTCGGGGAATATGGGCGGTTCGGATAACAGCAGCGACGGGTCGGCGGAGGCGCCGGAGACGCCGGGAGATTCGTCCGATCAGAGCGATATCGTTGCCGGCGACGTCGACCGAAAAATCGTGTACTACGTTTCGATCACTCTCCGCACGGAGGACGTTGCCGCCGCGGGAGATTCGCTGAAGGCAAAGGGTTCGGATGCGGGCGGATACGTGGAGAGCCAAAATCTTTCCGCGGACGAAGACGGCACGTCGCGCATTTATATCGTTTTGCGCATTCCGACCGAACAGCTGGACGCCTTTTTAAGTACTGTGGGGAATAACGGCCGGATCACGTCGCAGAATATCTCGACAACGGATATCACGACCCAATACGTCAACGCTTCGGCGCGGAAGACTGCGCTGGAAGAGCGGAAGGCGCAGCTGGAAGAGATACTGAGCGATACCGGGCTGAGCGCAAGCGAGCGCATCACCGTGATCAACGAGATCTCGGAGGTAAACTCGCAGCTGCAGTCCATCGAGCTGCAACTGACGGAATACGATTCGCTGGTGGGGTATTCCACCGTGCGGCTGACTGTTTTGCGCGAAGGGAACAATGCGGCGGGGCCGATCGTACTGACGGTGATTTTAGTTGTGCTGTTCGTCGGATTGGCCGCGGCCGTGATCGTGTTGGCGGTAAAACTTTCCTCTGCGTCCAGGCGCAATAAAATGCAGAAATAATTTTCGGATAGAATAAAAACTCGGCTGACAGCCGAGTTTTTTGTGTGTTTTTTTCATGGGAACGCGTTGCCGCAGTAACGGGCCGGAACCTTTAAAAAGTATAAAAGTATTCGGACAGTCCGATGCCGCGTCAGTGCACGAGCTTATCGATGTCTGATTTGCGGCACATCACGATCAGCCGTTCGGCACTGTTGAAAACATAGTCTGCAGAGGGGAGCGGGATGAGGTTTCCGCCGCGCTTTACCGCCAGAATGTTCAGGTTGTATTTTGCGCGGACGCCCTTATCGCGAATGGTTTTGCCTTCCCACATGCGGGGGGTAGGGATCTCGTAGATCGCATATTCGGGCGTGAGCTGAATATAATCGAAAATATTGTTTGCGCTGTATTTTACGGCGAGGCGCTCCGCCATCTCTTTTTCGGCAAAAACGACGTCGTCGGCACCGTTTCGAAGCAAAAATTTGGCTTGAATTTCGGTCGAAGCGCGGGAGAGTACGAACTTAGCGCCCGCTTCTTTCAGAAGGGAGGTCGTTTCCAGCGAAGACTGGAAGTTTTCGCCGACGCTTACGACGCAGATGTCAAAGTTGTCGATGCCGATGGAATCGAGAACGGCGGCTTTTGTCCCGTCGCCGATCTGCGCGCTGGTTACGTAGGGAAGGATCTCGTTGATCTTCTCTTCGTCGGTGTCCAAGGCCATGACGTGGTTGCCGAGTTCCGTGAATTTTTTTGCCATATACGTCCCGAATCTGCCGAGACCGATGATCAATACCGATTTCATGGATAAATTTCCTCAACTTTTATAAGGTCGGATAAAAAGAATAAATGTATCGAAAAACTTCGGTTATCAGCCGATGCGTACTTTTTCCAAGGGGAGTTCTGCGGCGGGAGCGGAAGGGGTCTTCCACGAAAGCATGACCGTCATGCACCCCGCGCGGCCCAGGAACATCAAAATGCAGAGAACGATCTGCGAGCCGAGCGTGAGGTAGGGAGTAACGCCCGTAGTGAGGCCGACGGTCGCGAGCGCGGAAACGACTTCGAAAACCGATTCGGTTACGCCGATGCCGAGCGTTTCCGGATCGTTCGGCCAAAGTGAATTTCCCTGTTCGAACAGGCATAAAAGCACGGAGCCGAGCACGATCAGCGCCAGGAACGCGGTTACGAATTGCGCCGCGTTTTTGACGTTTGTTTCGTCGAGGCGCCTGCCGAAGCATTCGACCGAGCGCTTGCCGCGGATGAGAGAAAAGACGGAAAGGAACAAGACCGCGAGCGTATTTGTCTTTACGCCGCCCGCCGTCGAACCGGACGAACCGCCGATAAACATCAGGATGATCGTCAATAAAATGGTTACGGACTTCACGCTGCCCGCGCCCGAAAGGGGCAGCACGTTAAACCCTGCCGTACGCGGCGTTACCGCCGTAAAGAAAGAGGAGAATACGCGCTCTTTCCAAGGGAGGTCGTTTTCCGCGAGCATGATGATCAATGTCGGAACGACGACGAGGATCGCCGTCATGATGAGGACGAGTTTGGTGTGCAGCTCGTATTTGCGGAAACGGAAACGGTTGTCTTTGATGTCCTTCCACACAAAGAAGCCCAATCCGCCGATGATGATGAGGAGGGGAATAGTCAGGCATATGATGGGATCGCCCGAATATGCCGTCATGGATGAAAATTCGCCCGTCTTGTCTCCCATGAGGTCGAATCCGGCGTTGCAGAACGCCGAAACCGAGGTGAATACGGCCATCCAGATCCCTTCGCCCCAGCCGTAATCGGGCACAAAGCGGAAACACAGTACGAATGCCCCGAGCGCTTCAAAAATAAGCGTGCCGATGAGGATGGTAGAGGTGAGTTTGCCCATGCCGCTCAATGTGGGCGCGGCTACCGATTCCTGCATGAAAGTGCGCTCTTTCAGCCCGATCTTTCTGCCGCCGAGCTTTAAGATCGTGTAAACGACGGTCATAAAGCCGATGCAGCCGATCTGAATGAGACAGAGGATCACGACCTGGCCGAAGGTCGACCAATAACCGGCGGTATCCTGAATGATCAGACCCGTTACGCAAGACGCGGATACGGTGGTAAACAGAGCATCCATAAAGGATGCCGAACCTGTGATTTTTGATGAAAAGGGCAGGATCAGCAGGATCGTTCCGATCACGATGACGCTGAGATAGCCCAATACGAGCAGCCTTACGGGGGTAAGGCGTATTTTCCGTTGCATACAGCCTCCGAACAGTAAACCGTTCCGCAAGCCATTATAACACATTTGCGGTAATTTGCAAGCGTTTGTGCCCGATTACACAATTTTTTTACAATTCGTATACAAGTCGGCACATTCCGCCGCCTTCGCCCGTATAATGGGATAGAGGCGGGAGGTGCGCATGAAAATTCATTTTGTTACCGAAGGGAGCGTAAACGAGTATTGGGAAAATTCGAAAAAAACAGCCTGCGATCTGCTCGCCTTCGGGTTCGGGGGGCTGGGCGAAGTGGATTACAGGCGCGAACTTTCGGGCGAGACCAATAAATTGGAAGATATGGCGATCATGAGCCGCGAACTGGACTGCGCGGTCGTTTCCGGGGCGTATACCGATTCTTGCGGGCTGCGTTACAAGAGCATCGCGATTGCGGAAAAGGGGCGCATCCTCGGCGTTTCGGATATGCTGCATGCATGCGAGGGGGAAGATTTTAAGAGCGGCGCGCACCTGAAAGTGTATGAAACGGCGGCGGGGAAGATCGGGCTGTGCGTGGCGGAAGATCTGTTTTTTCCCTCTGTGGCGGAAACGCTCGCTCTCTGCGACGCCGATTTGATCGTGAACGTATTCGGCGCCGCCGAAGATTTTGCGCCGCAGCTGATGGCGCGCGCCTGCGCTTTTTGTTCGGGAGTGCCCGTATGCATGTGCGCCGAAGGGATCGCGCAGGTCGTTTTCCCGGACGGGGATATCCGGCTGCGTTCGGCAAGGCGCGAATCGGACTTTGAATTTACTCCTTCGCGGGAATACCGCCTTACGACGGTGCGTTCGCGCGGGCTGGCACGGAGAAAGAGAGAGGACTACTGAAAGTCCTCTCGTTTTGTTTTTTGAGTTTCGTTTAAAGATTTTTATCGGAGGAGGCCGTCGGTCGCTCCTTTTGCCGAAAGGGGACTTTATAAATCCGTTTTTTACAGGAAGGGGCTACAAAACTAGAAAGGGCGGGGGACAGAGATTGCGGAAAGGCGACGTTCGGAGGATCATTGTATTTTCAACGGTTGACTTTTTACAATATTTATTTTACAATTTTAAAGAGAAGGACAAACAGTATCCGGCGGAAACAGAGGGGAGCGTATGGACATTTCGAATGCAAAAGTTTTTATCAACAGTTATAACAAGATCGACGCGCAGCTTCGCGATTTGTACGGTTTTAAACCGTCGCAGTCTTTTACGGACATCGTGCGGCGCAGCGCCGAGAAAAATTCCGTAGTGCGCCGCTACGAAAACGATCTTGCCGATTATGCGCGCCTGCGCAACGCCATCGTGCATCAGAGCACGGACGGGAGGATCATAGCGGTCCCCTGCGACGACGTGGTCGAACAGATCCTGCGCATCGAGAAATTATTGTGTACGCCGCCCACCGTGGGGGAAACGCTGCAGGACAAAAAGATCGTGAGCATCGAAGCGGGACTCAGCCTGCGGCAGGCAGTGATGCTCATCGCGCGGACGGGGTTTTCCAACCTGCCGGTATACAGCGGCAGGCGCATGGTCGGAATCGTGAACAACCGCCGCATCATTGCGGAACTCGGTTCGCGATTGCAGGGCGGCGGCAGCGTCGACGCCTATCTTTCGGAAACGCCCGTGGGAGATATCCTCGCCGAAAGCGACATGTTCGTCTATTATAAATATGTGGGGAAGAGGGACACATTGCAGGACGTACTCAATGCCTTCGAAGAGAATAAAAAGCTGCTCGCCGTGGCCGTAAGCGAAAACGGGCGCATCGGGGAGCGCATCGTGAATTTTATCACGACCGCTGATCTGGTGCGGGTAAATAAACTGATGGAAGACTATCGTTAATGACTTTTGCCGGGCAATAAAGCGAGAAAAACGGCGCAAGAATGGATTCAAGGGGCAAAATCGCTTTACAAACCGCGCAAAGATTGGTACAATAATGCCGCAATGAAAATCAGGCGTTCACGGGGACAGGCCCCGCGCGATCGCATCCCAAAGAGAGCCGCGGCAGGTGAAAGGCGGCGGAGGCGGCGCGCGAACGGTATCACCCCTCAGCCCGCGGGGCGAAATCGCACATGCCGTGCGAAAGTAGTTTTGCGCGCGGTTTTTTCCACCGCGTTATCAACAGGGGCGTATGTTTGTATGTTTTGGTGGTCCTTTTGTTTTCCGAAAACAGGAGGACTTTTTTTGAATGCAGAAAGTTTCCGCGAGGAGAGAAAAACATGGATCAAGAAAAAAAATTGTACTCGAAAGTCGATACTTCGATGAATTTTGCTGCGCGTGAACAGCAGGTCATCGACTTTTGGAACAAAGAAAACGTGTTTGAAGACAGCGTGAAAGAGCACGAGGGCGGGGAAGAATTTTCTTTCTACGACGGCCCCCCGACGGCGAACGGCAAGCCGCACATCGGGCATATCCTCACGCGCGTCATGAAGGACATCATACCCCGCTACCAGACCATGAAGGGCAAGCATGTTCTGCGCAAAGCGGGCTGGGATACGCACGGCCTGCCCGTCGAGCTGGAAGTGGAAAAACTGCTCGGCATGGACGGCAAGCAGGATATCGAAAAGTACGGCATCGAGCCGTTCATCAAAAAATGCAAGGAAAGCGTTTGGAAATATAAGGGCGAATGGGAAAGAATGTCTGAACGGGTCGGATACTGGGCGGACATGGAGAATCCGTACGTTACTTACGACGATAAATACATCGAATCGGTATGGTGGGCGCTCAAAGAGATCTGGAAGAAGGGGCTCCTGTATAAAGGGCACAAGATCGTTCCGTACTGCCCGCGCTGCGGCACGGCGCTCTCCTCGCACGAGGTGGCGCAGGGGTACAAAGACGTAAAAGAAACGTCCGTGTTCGTGCGCTTTCACCGCAAGGGCATGGAAAATTGTTATTTCCTCGCCTGGACGACCACGCCTTGGACGCTTCCTTCCAACGTGGCGCTCTGTATGAACGCGGATGAGGATTATGCCGAGATCGAAACGGAGGACGGCGCGCGTTACGTGCTGGCGCAGGCGCTCATCCCGTCTCTGTTCGAAGAGGGCAGCTATAAGATCCTTTCGGTAAAGAAGGGCAGAGAATACGAATACGCGGAATATGAGCCTCTGTTCGATTATGCGGAAGGTTCGTACCGCGAAAAGGCGCATTACGTGGTCTGCGACGGATACGTTACGCTGACGGACGGCACGGGCATCGTGCACATCGCGCCCGCTTTCGGCGAGGACGACTACCGTGTGGGCAAAAAGTATGAGCTCCCCGTCGTCAATATGGTGGACGAGCGCGGCTGCTTTAAACCTGCTGTTACCGATTTTGCGGGTACGTTCGTCAAAAAAGCGGACAAAGGCATCATTGAACTGCTCAAACAGAAGGGGCTTCTGTTCAAAGAAATGCTGTACGAACACAGCTATCCGCACTGCTGGCGCTGCGATACGCCGCTTCTGTATTATGCGCGCGAAAGCTGGTTCATCAAGGTAACCGCCGTAAAGGACGAGCTGATCAAGGCGAACAATTCCGTCAACTGGATGCCCGAAACGATCAAGACCGGGCGCATGGGCAACTTCCTGGAAAACGTCATCGACTGGGGCCTGTCGCGCGACCGCTACTGGGGCACGCCGCTCCCCGTATGGGTGTGCGAGAAGTGCGGAAAAGTGCACGTGATCGGCAGCAAGGCGGAACTCAAAGAAAAGTGCGGAATCGAGGGCGACATCGAGCTGCACCGCCCGTACATCGACAACTGTACTTTCGGGTGCGAATGCGGCGGAACAATGAAACGTACGCCCGAAGTGATCGACTGCTGGTTCGATTCCGGGTCCATGCCCTTCGCACAGTATCATTACCCCTTTGAAAACAAGGATCTGTTCGACGAGACGTTCCCCGCCGATTTTATCAGCGAGGCGGTCGATCAGACGCGCGGCTGGTTCTATACGCTGCTCGTCATTTCGACTATTTTATTCGGCAAGGCGCCCTTCAAAAACTGCATCGTTTTAGGGCACGTCAACGATAAAAACGGCGTCAAAATGTCCAAGCACAAGGGCAACGTCGTCGACCCGTGGAGCGTTTTGGATAAGCAGGGGGCCGACGCGGTGCGCTGGTATTTCTACACGGCGAGCGCTCCGTGGATCCCTTCGCGCTTCTATCCCGAAGCGGTTTCCGAGGCGCAGCGCCGCTACATGGGCCCGCTGTGGAACAGCTACGCTTTCTTCGCGCTGTATGCGGATATCGATAAATACGACCCTTCGAAATACGACCTGAAAACGTGCAAGCTCACGCTGATGGACAAATGGATCCTCTCGAAGCTGAATACGTTAATTAAAACGGTCGACCGGGGTCTGAACGAATATGCCATTACCGAAAGCGCGCGCGCGCTGCAGGAGTTCGTGGACGTCCTTTCCAACTGGTACGTGCGCCGCGGACGCGAGAGGTATTGGGGCAAGGAGATGACGGATGACAAGGCGGCCGCTTATACGACGCTGTATACCGTTCTGGTTACGCTCGCAAAACTTACCGCGCCGTTCACCCCCTTTGTTGCCGAACAGATGTACCGCAACCTTGTGCCGAATTTTTACAAGGACGCGCCGAAATCGGTGCATATGTGCGATTTCCCCGTCTGCGATGAAGAGGCGATCGATTTTGAGCTCGAAAAGGGCATGGATTCCGTCCTCGATATCGTCGTTTTGGGGCGCGCTGCGCGCAATGCGGGGAACCTGAAAAACCGCCAGCCCCTTTCCGAAATGGTCGTGGCGACGGAGCGCGAGCTGGATTTGAACGACGAGCTGAAGGGCATCGCTTTGGACGAGCTGAACATCAAATCGATGCGGGAAGCGAAAGACGCCTCCGCGCTCGTAACGTATAAAATCAAACCGCAGATGAAGACGCTCGGCCCCAAATACGGGAAACTTCTGAACGGGATCCGCGCGTTCCTTGAAACGTGCGACGGGCAGGCAGTCGTTTCCGCGGTGAAGGGCGGAGGCACTTTCAAGACGGAGATCGGCGGCGCCGAAGTGGAGTTGGGCGAGGAAGACCTGCTCGTTTCTACCGAAAGTGCGGAAGGGTACGTTTCGGCGAGCGACAAGGGCATCACGGTAGCGCTGAATACGGCGCTCACGCCCGAACTCGTCGAAGAGGGCGTTGTCCGCGAGCTGATCTCCAAACTGCAGACCATGCGCAAGGAAGCCGGATTCGAGGTAACCGACCGCATCCGCGTGTACTTCGTCGCGGGGGATAAAGTCGCGGACGTGTTAAAAAAACACGGGGGCGTTATCGCCAAAACAGTGCTTGCGAACAGTATTTCGCAGGGAACGGCGGAAGGATATACCAAGGACTGGGATTTCGACGGCGAGAGCGTCGGGCTGACCGTGGTCAAAGAACCGCAGTAAGGACGGAATGTTTGCGCCTCGGCGTGAAGATAAGCTGCTTGTCGGCGGAGGGAAAAGGGCGGCTTCGCTGCGATCGCGGCGGCGTTCTCTGCGGCTGAAAAAGCATGGCCGCGCGGGGCTCCGCTTCGTCCGTGAAAGACGGGCGGAGGCCGCGGGTGCAATAGAGAAATGATTTGTACGGCGAGGAGACCGGCGGGCGGCGCGCGCCGCTTGGCCGATATCGGGTATCGGTATGAAAATTGCTACGGATTGGAAAGATTATAAGATCCTCGCAACGGGCGACGGATACAAATTGGAGCGCTGGAAGGACGTTACGCTGCTTCGGCCCGACCCGCAAGTCATATGGGCGGCGCGGCGGGATCTTTTTTCCTATCCCGGGATCGACGCCGTGTACAGGCGCAGCGATCGCGGCGGCGGCGCGTGGGAATACCGGAAGGATATCCCGCCCGAGTGGGAGATCTCTTATAAAGATCTGAAATTTAAAATCAAGCCGATGGGTTTTAAGCATACGGGACTGTTCCCCGAACAGGCGGCGAACTGGGAGCGTATGCGCGCGCTGATCGAAGGCGCGGGAAGGCCCGTAAAAGTGCTCAATCTCTTTGCCTATACGGGGGGTGCGACGGTCGCCTGCGCGAAGGCGGGGGCGGAGGTCGTGCACGTCGACGCGGCGAAGGGAATGGTCGAGCGCGCGGGCGAAAACGCGCGGCTTTCGGGGATATACAAGGGGATCCGCTATATTGTGGACGACTGTAAAAAGTTCGTGCAGAGAGAGATCCGGCGCGGGAACAGGTACGACGCCGTAATTATGGATCCGCCGTCTTACGGACGGGGCCCGGGCGGCGAAATGTGGAAGATCGAAGAGAGTTTGTTCCCTTTCGTACAGCTCTGTTCGCAGGTGCTCTCGGAACAGCCTTTGTTCTTTCTGATCAACAGTTATACGACCGGCCTGCAGCCCATGGTGCTGCACAATATATTAAAGCTCTGCCTTTCGGAACGAAAGGGGGAGACGGAAGCATACGAGGTGGGCTTGCCTACCGAGGAGGGGATCCCGCTGCCGTGCGGCGCGGGAGGAATGTACATTTATGAATGATCTTACGATAATTTACGAGGACAACCACATCATCGTCGTTCTGAAACCGCAGGGCGTTCCTACCTGCGGCGACGAGAGCGGGGACGACAGCCTTTTGGAAGCCGTGCGCCGCTATGTGAAAGTTACGTATGAAAAACCGGGCAACGTGTATATCGGGCTCATCCACCGGTTGGATCGGCCGACGGGCGGCGTGATGGTATTTGCCAAGACGAGCAAAGCCGCATCCCGCCTTGCCGAACAGATGCGCGGCGGCGACTTCGAAAAGAAGTACTTTGCCGTGCTCGTCGGCGCCCCGAAAGAAAAGAAAGCGACGGTGGTAAATTATCTGAAAAAGAATCCCGTCAATAATATGGTATATATCTGTCCGCAGACGACCGACGGGGCGAAGATGGCTTCGCTCGAATACACGATTATGGAAGAGAAGGGCGGCTGTTCGCTGGCGGATATCAAACTGCATACCGGAAGGACGCATCAGATCCGCGTGCAAATGGCGGGGCTGGGTTCGCCCGTGTACGGCGACATGCGCTACGGGGGCGAAAGCGCAAAGAAAGGGAACCTGGCGCTGTGGGCGTATTCGCTTTCTTTTACGCATCCTGTAACCAAAGAGAGGATGCGGTTTATGGCAGAACCGCCCCGGGATGCTTCGCCTTGGAAGCACTTTGACCTTTCAAAAGCGTTTGATTTGTGAACGCCGTGAAAAAATTTGTTTTTTCGTCCGTGAAAAAGCGCATTTTTTACCGAAAGGGGAAAAATGCGATTGACAAAAAAACCTTTATACGATAAAATAATTGAGTACAAGCATTTTTCGGGGCCGCCGCGCGCGGATGGCCCCGTTCGCAAAATTTGCGATGGGAGCAAAGGAATGAGCAAAAAGAAAGTCGGATTACTGTCATTGTGCATAGCGTTCGCTCTTTGCATGGCGCTTATGTGCTGGGGCTTTATGAATACGAGGGCGGAAAGTTCCGTTGCCACTTCGGGCATCTTTACCACGAGCGGCGGCGCGAGCGCCGCGAATGCCGAATACGAAGAGGGCAGCGAAACGCCGCGGTATCTTACCTATCAGATGGGCGACTATGACGATGGGGATATGGTTACGCTGCGCAAGAATATGGCACTGAAATGGTATCAGTTTACCGATGCGGAAACCAATCCTGCCATCGGCGGGAACTTCGAAGAGCGCTATTTCAGCCTGACCATCGGTTTTGAAGAGGTCAATTTCGACAGCTTTACGGTAGCCGTCGAAACGACGCAGATGAGCCAGACGAAGGACGGGAAAACGACGAACGAGATCACGTTTACGCCCAACGATGCAGGCAGCCTCGACGTTACGGTCAACGATACGGAAGTCGGCACGATCACGTCGGACGACTTCGGCAGCATCAAAATCACCCTGCGCGAGAGCGATGAGCCCGCGGAAGTCGGCAACGGTACTTTTTTTGTGGATTTTGAAGACGCGGAAGGGAATTCGATTGCCAGCAATATGGCGACTTTCACCAACATCGGCAAGTATTATGCGCAGTATGCTTCGTCTTCGGCAGATACCCCCATTACGCCGCTCACCTTCAAGGCGGAAGTTGCCGACGGAAATACCGCAAAATTTTCCGTTTTGGAATTGAACGGGCAGAGCTTCGAACTCGATGAAAACGACTACGTTCTCGATAACGTGGCTCCCGCGCTCGTGATCAACAGCGAGATCAAACAATTTGTTTTGGGCGAAGAGATCGATTTGGATTACGTTGCCATTGACGTTTGCTCTTCGACGGTAACGACCAACCGCTATTATGATATTGACGGTGTGGATTCGGAAGCGGGAACGGATACCGCGTCTGATTCCGACACGAGCGGAGATACCGAGACGGACACCGATTTCGGCGATACGCTCGAGACGGAAGGTTATGCGACTCTCGACAGCGACAAGCGCTTCTTTGAAACGGAATTCCCGGACGGCGCTTTCGATATCGACGGCGCGACGGGCGAATACGGAAACGGTACGATGAGCATCGCTTTCGGTTTGACCGACGGCAACAGCAATACGGCGTATTACTTCATCGAATGGTATGCTTCAGCCTCTTCTTTGGATGCGGATAACGGCCATTTGAAAGTCGTTCATCCGGAAAGCGTGAGCTCTACGCCGCAGACTTCTTTCTTCTCCGTTACCGAAGACAGTACGTACGGGTTTATCGTAACCCAGGGACCGGAAGAGCAGACGAACGTCGCAAATTATCGGGAAGAGGTACGCAAGGCGTCCAAACAGACGGACGAAAACGGCAACGAAACGGGCAGCATTCAGGTCGGCACGGGGGCATATTTCTACATTCCCTCGCTGAAAGAATATATATCGGACGATTCGTGCGGCTATTCCGACATGGAATTTACCGTGTATTACCGCTTTAACGGAATGACCAGCAGCGATACGCAGACGGTTTCCGGCGGCTACGACGAGCTGAGCATCGAAGTTGCGGCTCCCGGAAAATACGAGTTCCGCGTGGTTCCCACCAATGCCGCGGGCAATGCGAGGACGGGCCTTTTTGAGAATGAAGGAACGACCGGCGTGCACGAGGAAAGGGAAACCACCACCTCCAACGCATGGGATGCCGCAAATCTGCAGACTTTCAGCTTCGAAGTGTTCTATGACGGCCCGACCATCGAAGAACCGGAAGACGACGAGATCGGCTACGTCGACGTAGTATATAACGTTGAAGATTTTGAAATTATTGCGACCTCCGGCTACACTTCGGAATATTCGCTGTACCGCTTCGTATTCAATGAGGGCGCTACGGCCGCTTCTCCCAGCGAAATCATGGCGGCGGAGAAC
>CALVXE010000028.1 GCA_944368795.1 uncultured Clostridia bacterium
TGGAGCAAGAGACGGGAATCGAACCCGCGGGAACCAGCTTGGGAAGCTGGCGCCATACCATTAGGCGACTCTTGCATGCCTTGAAACGATATTATTATACAGTATTTCCATAGGTTTTGCAACAAAAAAGAGGCGAAAATTTTAATTTTTGCCTCTTTTTTGGGAAACTGTATTTTGTTTTTCCTTTTAAGGGATACAAAGGGGAAGAGCCCCTTTAGAAAGACTTTTCGCAATAAATTTTTTCGGCCTTGTGTTTACATGAAAATTGTCAGCACTCAAGCAGTTTTTTCATGAGCTGCCAGCCATTTTCGACAAACACCCCTGTATTCTTGGCGCTCTCTTCGTCGTAAGAATCGCTTCCGCCAACGGCTTTGCGGCTGTCGTATAAGAGATAGGGCACAGGATCGGAAACATGTGTGCGCACGGCGATGGGGGTGGGGTGGTCAGGACATAAAAGAATGCGAAAATCTTCATTGGCGGCTTTCAGCCCTTCGGCGAGCCGTTTTACGACTTTTTCGTCGATTTGTTCGATCGAATAAACTTTGTGTGCGATATCTCCCTGGTGTCCGCACTCATCCGGGGCTTCCATGTGGATGTATACGAAATCCAATCCGCCGAGCAGTTCGTCCAAAGCGCATTGCGCTTTTCCCGCAAAGTTCGTATCGTAGTTGCCAGTCGCTCCGGGAACGTCGATGATTTTCATGCCCGCAAGGATCCCGATTCCTTTTACAAGGTCTACCGCAGATATCACGCCGCCCTTTTTTCCGAATTTTGTTTGAAAATTTTCAAGAGAGGGTTTTGTTCCTTCTCCCCAAAACCATACCGAGTTGGCGGGCCGCTTACCTGCCGCGATGCGTGCCTTGTTTATAGGGTGAGATCGGAGCAGTTCGGCAGAACGCTTCATCATATCCAGGTATTTTTCTCCCAAAGGCCCTTTGGGAAGATGATCTCGGATCGGCTTATCCGTTATATCGTGCGGCGGGGTCAGATCATTGCCCGTAACTCCGTTTTTCACAACGAGGCAATGGCGGTAACTTACGCCCGAATACAGGGTAAAACGTTCGCTGTCAAAGTGTTTCTTTAAATATGTGATGAGTTCGCGGGCCTCTTGCGTGCTGATTTCTCCGGCGCTGTAATCCAGCATCCTTCTGTCTTCATAGGCCTCTTCGTCCGTAAGCGTAACGAGGTTGCAGCGGAGCGTTACGTCCGTCGCCGCGAGATCGATGCCGATAGAGACGGCTTCCAGAGGTGAGCGGCCGGTATAACAGTCTTTCGGATTGTAGCCCATTACCGAAAGGTTTGCCACGTCGCTTCCCGGTTTGAATCCTTCGGGAACGGTCCTGCAAAGTCCGATTTCGCTTTGCTTGGCAAGCGCATCGATATTCGGTTTTTTTGCGTACTGCAAAGGGGTTTTTCCGCCTAAGGTTTGGATCGGATAGTCGGCCATGCCGTCTCCGAGCACTACAATGTATTTCATAAATGCTCCTTGCCGTATATCATAGCAAAAAACGCCGCTCTGCAGTTCGTATCCGCTCAGGCAATACGCCGGAATTCCGTCAAAGGCCTGAATTGCGGCAATTCGCCGCGGACAGCCTTTTCCGACTTCCGAGTGCTTCTCTAAAAACGGGGAGGTAAAGCCGGATTTGACGAATCGGCGATGTCCTTCCGAAATCGATCCCGAAGATCTCGTCGGTGGGCGTTTATCGGATACCGCGTTCGCTATGATATGCGCTGAATTTAAATCGGTTTATTTTGTAAGGTCCCAATCGATGGGGGAGATGCCGTGCGATTTTAAATATTCGTTGGCCCTTGAAAAATGTCTGCAGCCGAAAAACCCGTTAAAGGCAGAGAGGGGGGAAGGGTGCGCGCACTCCAATATCAAATGCTTGTTTTGGTCGATCAAAGGTTTTTTTGACCGCGCGTTTCCGCCCCATAAAATAAAGACAACATGTTCGCGCCGATCGCTGATCGTACGGATCACGCTGTCGGTAAACCAGGTCCAGCCGCAGTCCTTGTGCGAATTGGCTCTATGTGCGCGGACAGTCAAAGCGGTATTTAAGAGAAGTACCCCTTCTTTTGCCCATTTCGTCAGGTTTCCCGATCGGGGAACGTCGCAACCGATATCGTCGTGCAGTTCTTTGAAAATGTTTATGAGGGACGGGGGAGGATCGACCCCTTCGCGTACTGAAAAACACAGCCCGTGCGCCTGTCCTTCGTTGTGGTAAGGATCCTGCCCAAGCAAAACGGCCTTCACGCTCTCCAAAGGCGTCAATTTAAAGCAGTTAAATATATCGTACATATCCGGGTAAACGGTATGTCGGGAATACTCATTTTTTAAAAAGGCTCGGATTTCCCTGTACCGTTCGCTTTCAAACAGCGGGGCGAGCGCTTCGTCCCAGCCTCCTCCCAATTCGATCATTTGTTTTCCTCCGCGCGCTGTTTGCGCTCCTCCCTCGCGATCGTTTCGTCCGAAAGACCTTCGAGCAAAGAGAGGTATCGTGCGCTTTCCGTCTTCGCTTCAACAAGATCGTGTTCCAGGTAGTTTCCGCATTCGATTTTTTTCGCCCCGGGAACTTCATCAAAATCCGCGGCGGCGGCCAATGCACGCTTCAACAGTTCGAGAACGCGCCTGAATCCGAGTTCCGTCGTCAGAAGGTAAAACCCTGTGCGGCAGCCCATCGGCCCGAAATACAGGATATTTTCTTTATCTTCTCCGTTTCGCAGCGCCGTCGCGAGCATATGTTCAATGCTGTGCAGCGCCTTTGGCGAAAGGAAGTCGCCCGCGTTCGGTTTTTTAAAGCGCAAGTCAAATGTCGCAACGCCCTTTTGCAAAGAAGAGAAATACAGCCCTGGCAAGAGCGCGTCATGATCTTTTTGGAAGGAAAGGATCTTATCCATGCAGCACCTCTTCAAATATTTCCGCCATATGGCCTGCGAGGGCGGAAAGGGCGGTTTGCAGATTTTCACGGTATTCTTTTACGCTGTTTTCTCCCGCATTGTCGGAAATGGCTTTGAATTGGAAGCAGGGCACGCCGGCCACATATGCGATGTGTGCAATGGCCGCCCCCTCCATATCGCGCACGTCCGCCTTTAAAGCGCGCAAAACGCCGTCGTCCTGATTGCCGCAGCCAAAGCGGTCGCCCGTGGCGAGGATCCCTTTTACAAAGCTGTTTGTGCGGCATGCAAGGGGAAAATAAGGACTTTGATATTCGTCCAGCGTTCCGACGGGCGTTCCGTTGATCGAACTCAGGTCGAAGTCGTATTGCGCAGCCTTTTCGATTTGCAGAACCGCTCCGATTTTAGCCCGCGGGGTAAGTCCTCCCGCAACGCCGATATTCAGAATTTTATCCGCCTCCAAAGCAAGGGCGAGCATAGCCGCGGCGGCGGCGTTGGTTTTTCCTATGCCCGAAAGGACAAGCGTATACGGAATGCCGTTCAATTCGCCTTCGGTTATTTCTTTTCCGTATCGCCGGTACTTTTGAAGGGGTGTGGAAACGGAAAGCAGGGCGTTCGCCTCCTTTTCCATTGCCGCGATCACTGCAATCATCGCCTTTCCTCCTGAAAACAATTCGATATTCCAAAATATATTTTACCACAAAAAGGGGGCTGTTTGCAAATTTAACGAATAGGAAAAAATGTTTTTGTGAATAATATCTCCAAAAACAGGAGGTCGCATATGAACCCTTTTGAGGAAAAAGCAAAGGATATCAACAAGACGTACAAAAATTGGAAAAGCATAAACGTAAAACCGTATGACAAAGAGACGGTGGACCCGTATACGCGCGTTCGTGTAATTTTAATGAACGGCACCGAGTTCGAGGCGATTTGGAACACGCATCGGTTTTCGCGCCACTGCGCGAACAATGACGTCCGCCGCGGTATGGCGCTGATCCGCCGCGGAGAACAGCAGCAGCAAAAGCGCATTGCCTGCCTGAAACCGCGCAACGAGAGCATGCTCGAACACACCATCGGGTATGAACAGCTCGCCGTCGATCTGACCGCGATATTGGCGCAGCGTGAAAAGAATGCGTATGTAAAAAAACAATTGGATTTCGCTCTTCTCGAAGATTTCGACCATTTGTACCGCTATGCAGATCTTTTGGATTTTGAGCGCGGCATCCATGCGGAAAAGCTGGTAGGGAAATACACGGAGATCATGCCGGGCCGTCCTACCGTCGCCGAGGCACGCCACCCGAACGACGACGTCAATTTTTATATCAATAATTTCCTGAACGATCCGATCACGCGCCTGAATATCGGCATCATCACCGCGGCGGAACAGCAGACGATGAATTATTATCTCAATATTGCGAACCTGTACGATACGGAATTGGGCAGAAAACTGTATGCAGAGATCGCGATGATCGAGGAACAGCACGTAACGGGGTACGGATGCCTGTCCGATCCTTCCGTCGATATGTTTGAATGCATGGTAATGCATGAGTATACCGAATGCTACCTGTATTGGAGCTGTTATAATGACGAAACGGATCCGCGCATCAAAGAGCTTTGGCTGATGCATTTTGAAGAGGAACTTTCGCACCTGCATTTTGCCTGCGAAATGATGGAAAAATACGAGGGCCGCGTTTGGCAGCAGCTTTTCCCGGAAGGAGGCGTATTCCCCGAACTGATCAACTTTGCGCCGCAAAAAGAATATATCCGCGAAATTTTAAAGAGCGTGCGCCTCACGGGGCATGCGGAAAGCTTCGAAGAGGTGGATAAACTGCCCGATAATTTCCGCTTTTTCTCATACAATCGCAACGTACAAGGGAACGTAAAGAGCCTCGCGTCGCATACGGTCATCGAAAAGACCATTCAGAAATTCGGCAAGGATTACCGCTGTGAAGATAAAGCGCATCCCATCCGCGGGCTGAACGACCAAAAGAGCGTCAATGCGGATATTGCGCGCGTAAAGGGCGCATGATTTTGAACGAACGGATAGAAAAAAGGAGAGGACGATCCTCTCCTTTTTATAGTTTTTCGATCCAATGCTGCGGAAAAGTATCCCGATAACCGAGGTATGTTTCCGCGCCGTCCGCAAAATCAAGCTGATACATCCGAAAAACAACGGGGATGTTTTTGGGCTGCCACAGCTCTTTGTATGAATAGCGGTACGTCATGCCGATTTTCTGCATCACGCGGCCGCTCTGCGGGTTCAATACGTCATGGGTGGCGGTGATGAAAGGATATGGGCGGGAAGAACGGAGCTCCCGCACTACGGCCGTGCAGGCTTCCGTAGCCATACCCTTTGCCCCATTGATCGCTTCGCAGTCCGTACCCGAAATCGTGCGCTTCGTCAGGAGAAACGCAGGCGTAACCGATCAGAGAATCGTCGTTTTGAAGGCAAATCGCGGCGCGAAACGCATTTTTTTCGGGTAAAAAACGGCTTCGCAGAAAGGTTTCCGCATCGGCAACGTTCCGCGCAGGATACCAGGGCAGGAATGTATTGGCGCGTTCGTCGCGCAGCAGGTAAAAGAGCGCCGGTGCGTCTTCCGCAGTAAATTCGCGCAAAAGGAGGCGCTTTGTTCGCAGAGGCAAAAGTTTATCCATACGGCAGAATGATAACATAATGGCATAGGAAATGTCAAATTAAAAGCAAATAACTTTACAGTGAGCCGCCTTTATGGTATAATCAAATGAGAACAAACATAGAGTCGGCGGAGCCATGAATTACGTATTTTTCGATATCGAATGCGCGTGCGTATATAAAAATGTAGCCAAGATATGCGTTTTCGGTTATTGTATAGCGGATGAAAATTTTAATATTTTGCAAAAAGAGGATATTCTCATCAATCCGAACGGGAAGTTCCATTTAACGGATCACGGCGGAACCGGGCTGGTTTTGCCGTACGATTACGATGATTTTAAAAAATATCCCGATTTTAAAAAGTTTTACCCGAAGATCAAGGAAATTTTGGAAGGAGAAAACAAACTTGTTTTCGGACATGCGGCCATCAACGACGTAAAATATCTGAATTTGGAAACCAGGCGTTACAAATTGCCTTCATTTAATTTCCGCTTTGCGGATACGCAGATATTGTATATGGCAATGACCGAGACGTTTGATCGGCAGGCAGGGCTCGAATCGCTCACCCAAATTTTCGAGATCGATTATACTCCGCATTGTGCGGCAGACGATGCGTATGCGACCATGCGCATAGCACAGGAAATGTGCGAGCGCGACGCGTGTTCTTTGCCTGAGCTGCTGGAAAAATACGGGATACGCTTCGGCAAAATCGAAAATTATCAATTCGGGAACTGCGTTTCGCGGCGCAGGAGCGAGTATTTAAGCGAAAAGAAGCGTGAAAAGCGCGAGCGGGGCGAACGCCGTGCAAAGTTCAACGATTTCGTGTACGGTTATCGCGTCAGGCCGCAGTCGCAGGAACTTCGGGGCAAACGTTTCAGCTTTTCCCGCAGCATCGAGGAAGATCTGCCTTTGGCAAAGAATTTGGTCAAAGAGATCGTGCGGCGCGGCGGCAGATATTCCCTGAAACTTTCCGGCTGTAACGTATTTGTGGAGGCCGATAACGACGACAGTGTGCGCCGCGGTGCCGCGCAAAAGCTCAAAGAGGAAGGAAAGATTGCGGAGATCTTAACGCTTTCCGATTTTTTGGAAAAGTATTCGGCGGAGGGGGAATGATCGAAGAATTTTTGCGGAGGATGCGGAGCATATTGCCGGATTTCCGAGCGTACGAAGCCTGCCTGCAGGAAGGACCTTTTAAAGGGATCCGCACGAATACGCTGAAAATCCGGCCCGAAGAGCTGCGCCGCCTTTTGCCGTTTGCCGTGAAAGGCGAAGTCTCTTGGGAACCGAGCGGTTTTTATATCGATGAAGAAAAGCCGGGGAAAACGTATTACCATGACGCCGGCCTTTTTTATGTGCAGGAACCGAGCGCAATGTGCGCCGTTCCGCTTTTGGACGTGCAGCCGGGTGATCGGGTGCTTGATCTTTGCGCGGCGCCCGGAGGGAAAGCGACGCAGATCGCGCAGGCGATGCAGGGGGAAGGGATTCTCGTGCTGAACGAAAAAATTCCCGACCGTGCGAAAATCCTGCTGCAGAATGCGGAGCGCATGGGCGTTTGCAACGCCGTGATCACGTGCGCGGATCCGGAAGCGCTCGCGCGGCGATTTGCGGGATATTTCGATAAGATCCTCGTCGACGCGCCTTGCTCCGGCGAAGGGATGATGCGAAAAGAGCCTGCGGCCGCCGAGCAATGGAGCGAAGAGACGGTAAAGATGTGCGCGGCCCGGCAGAAAAAAATCATGGAAAGCGCGGCAATGATGCTTGCGCCGGACGGAACGATCGTATATTCCACTTGTACGTTTTCCCGCGAAGAAGATGAAGACAACGCGGACTGGTTTGTTCGGGAGCATCCGGAGTTCGTACTCGAAAAGCAAATCAAACTGTATCCGCATCGGGAAAAGGGAGAAGGGCATTTTGCCGCCAAGTTTCGTAAAACGGGCGGCGAAAAAATTCGCTGCCGGGAAGAAAAGCTGCTTGCCGACAAAAAGGCTTTGGCACAGTATCGCGCTTTCGAAAGCGAATTTCTCTTGCGCCGTTTGGAGGGGGAATTCCTTTCCTTCGGGGAAAAACTCTGCCTCGTGCCCAAGGGACTGTTTTCTATAGCGGGATTAAAAGTTCTCCGCGTGGGGTTGTTTCTGGGCGAGAGTAAGGGGAATCGTTTTGAGCCCGCGCACGCGCTCGCATTGGGAATCAGCCGCGAAAATTTTGCGAACGTCGCAAATCTGAATGAGGAAGAGGCTGCAAAATATCTGCGCGGGGAAGAGCTGACGGCACACGGCCCGCGCGGCTGGTGCGTTGCCGCGTATAACGGTTTTCCGCTCGGGTTGGGCAAAAACGGGGATGTTTTGAAAAATCACTATCCGAAAGGACTGCGCAGGAAGCAGAGCGTTTAGCCTCTGCTTCGGATACACGCATTATGCGATCTCCCTTCCGGCTGCATTTACAAATTTAAATCGTTCAATATTAAAAGCAAAGCCACCGGTTAAAACGGTGGCTTTGTTCTGTCTTGCAGGGAAACGCTTATCGTAAATATTTCCTTCTTATGCAATTGTCCGTCATTGAAAACAGGTGTTACGAGATCGTCGCGTTGATACTGCACAAAAAGAGCCGGCGCCGGGGAGGCTTTTGCCATACGTTCGCCGTTGGGGTATCCGGTGCTTTAAATCAAAGCGAGCGGATGCTCTCTACAGGTTTTCTCTTTGCGATGCCGTATACGGGCAGGAAAGTCGCGATCATGGAAGTAATTACGGCTATCCCCAGCATAACAAGCCAGGAGAGGGGGCCGAATACAAAGATGGATGCGCCCAAAACGCCCGCCACTTCTCGGTTGAGTATAGGGCAGAGAATAAAGCATGCTGCCATAGCGAGTGCAAAGCAGATGACCGCGATGATCGCCGATTCGGAATAGAAAATTTTGAATACGTCCGCACTGCGCGCACCGACGGCACGCAGAATGCCGATTTCTTTTTTCTTATACGTAATCGAAACGGAGATAAAGTTGAAAAGCAGCAGCATCGAGAATACCGCCATCACCACGCCGACCCAAAGGAATATTTGTTCGAAAGCAGTGAGCATAGAATTTACGTCCCCGAACTGATCGGAAATGGGGGAATATAGGGTATAGAAGGTCCCGTCCGCTTCGTTTACGGCATTTTCCTCGGCGATGATCGTGCGCAGAGCAGAGCGATCGGGGAAAGGAACGACGATGTAATTATAAATCGCGTCTTCGCTCCTTTCGTACTTCGTCTCTTCTTTCGACCCGGTATAATTTTCGTCGGAAGGGTCGTTTCCCTCTTCATGATATCCGTAACGGCTGTTCAGCGAATCATATACCGCCGAACTGAAAAACAGCCCGCTCTCATAACCCGCGTCTTCGCCGTAATAAAAACCGACGATTCGGAAGGTCCCGGAATAGGCGCTCGTACCGTCGCGGTCGAAGAGAGCCGTCTCGGGGATAGAAAGATCGTAAGAGGAGTCTTCGGCGATTTGGGCTACAAGATTTTCCAAATACGCTACGGCCTCCGCGAGCTCCTGTTCGGATGCCGTAAATCCGTTTTCGTTCATTCCGTTCGACAATATATTGTCATATTTATAATATTCGTCCTGTGCGTCGTTTCGGATTTCATCCAGCTCGGTATAAAAATTCGGATCGTTTTCATGCAATTTCTGATCGATGTAAGCGAGCAAATCGGATTCCGCCATTTGCTGTGCTTCAGCGTCCGAGGAACCGCCGTCAACATATTGTTGGTACCTTTCCTGATAATACTCGTCGCAATCCGCTTCATTTTGCGTTCTGTATTCGCTGCGCGCCTGTTCGAGCGCCGCTTGGTACGCCGCTTCGCCGCTCCATTGATCCAAGCCACGATAAAAAATCGCGCTGTTCAAAAAATCCCGATACATATAATAGTTTACGATGATTTCGTTATCGGCAAGGGCGGTTTTATCGTCGCCGAAGAAATGGACGTGGCTCGGTTTTACAGAGGAATCGCTAAAAGCCGCCAGTGCAGAAAAATTAAAGTCTATCAGCAGATCGGATTCGGCCGAGTCATAATCCGCGTCCAGAAGGCGGAGCGGCTCGGGAATACTCGTAAACATCTCTTTATAGATGCCGTCATTGTTGAGTTCCGTCGAATATTTGCCGTAAAATTCGGGAGACACAAGCACTGCGCCGTACATGCCGCAGGAGAGCTCTTTGCTAAAGGCCTGCCGCAGAGAGCTGTCTTGTGGCTCGGTACCGTCTTCGATGGTTGCGTACTTTTCGGGAGGATCGCATCTGTAAACGCCGCGTACGGCGAGCGTAACATCGTTGGAGGCAAAACGCGAATAGATCGTGAGCGGTTTGCCGACGATGTCGCTGTAATTTTCGAGGTCGCCGTATTCCTTTGTCTCTGATTCCCGGATGCAGTCGAATAAATACGAGGGGATCACGATTTCGTTGTCGGCAAGCGCGGAAAGGTCGGTATCCGTCAACAGTTCGAAAGCAGGCGTGTTTTCAGAAACCTCGATAAAGGCGTAGACAGCCGGTTGGTAGTAATCCGAGCGGATCGGATCGATGTTTTCGATCGAAAAAGATTCGCTGTATCCGTAATCGGGGTCGGAGAAGGTATACGCGCCGTGCGCTTCGCCGTATTGCTCTTTCGCCTTTGCGATATCTGCAGGTGTAAAACAGGTCGTGCGATCATATGTACGTCGCGATTCTTCGACGCCGTTTTCATAATAAACATAATCGTATTGATAGTTGTTTTGCAGGTACAGATATTGGTATCCCGAATCTTCGTATGTTTCCGTCATCACGCTCTCGCTGTCGTAAAAGGTGAGGGTAGAGAACATGCCGAACATGGTGAAGGCAATAAAGGACAGCAGAATGGTAAAAAACAGTCGGAAGGGTTTAACCTTCATGCTGCTCGCGCCGATGCGCAGGGCGTGCCTTGCAGGAAGTTTCGAGCGGATGAATTTGCTGTCTTGCGGGGTATAGGCCTTGCGTTCGATTTCTTTTTCGTCCGTCTGTTTGAACGATTCGCGCGCGCCGTTCTCGTCGATGCGGGCTACCTTTTTAAAGTCGTCGACCTCTTTTTTCCCGCCCGCAATAATAACGTCGCTCTCCGCGTTGGAAAGAAAGCGCCGCAGCATGTTCATATCCTCGTCCGAAAGAGAGGCGCCTCTCTTTATCGAAACCGTATCGGTTCCGATAAAGCGGATATATTCGCCCGAAGCGGTCGCCTCTATTTTGGTTTTCGTAACGTCGGATATGATCTTGCCGTCTTTCAGTTCGATGATGCGGTCGCCGTAAATTTCGGCAAATTCGCGGTCGTGCGAAACGACGATAACGAGCTTATCTTTCGAAAGTTTTTTCAAGGCGTCGAACACTTGTTTCCCTGTGTTCGAATCGAGCGCGCCCGTCGGTTCGTCCGCCATGATGATTTCGGGGTTCTTTACCAATGCGCGCGCAATGGCGACGCGCTGTTTTTGTCCGCCCGAAAGCGTGTTCGGTTTGCGTTTGGCAAAAGATTCGAGTTCGACCTGTTCCAAAATCTCCCGCACGCGCTTTCTGTCTTTGTTTTTGCCCTGCAGCTCGAGGGCGAGGGCAATATTGTCTTCCACCGTGAATTCGTTCAGAATGTTGTATTCCTGAAACACAAAACCGACGAAAGTGTTTCGATAGCTGTCGAAGTCCGACTGCGTAAAGTCTTTGCTGCTCTTTCCCTTGATGATGATCTCGCCCGAATCGGGGGAATCCAACCCGCCGCACAAGTTTAACAGCGTCGATTTACCGCTTCCTGACTTGCCGAGCAGAAAGATCATGCCTTTTTCTTCGAAGCGGACGGATACGCCGTCAAGCGCGCGCACTTCCGCTCCGCCCTTCGTCTTGTAAACTTTTACAAGATTTTTGATTTCCAGCATAGTTCTCTCCTGTCTGTTTTTTGCGCATACACACGTTGATATTATATATCTTTTATGAGGATTCGTCAAATAAATCGGAAATAAAAACGCGTCAGTAAAATTTTTCTGCCTGCGCTTTCAGCGGGCGGTTTAAAAATCGCGCATACGGGGTTTAGAAAAATGCTCGCCGAGTTGTTTTTGAAGAGAGAACATTCCGTCCGTGTTTGCATGTGGCTGGTATCCGAACACGGTAAAAAAATTTTGCGTCCGGCAAAAAATTTTAAAAAAAGGTATTGATAAGCCGGAATATAGGGTTTATAATGTAATCAGGATTAACGATAATTCTTTTTAAATTAACGATAATCCTTTTGCGTTTTCAGAAGGTTGCGGCGGTAGCCGATAAAGCGGGTAACCTGACCACGGCCGGAACATATGCGAACTTTACGCAGAAGACGTATGACGCCGAAAGCGTAACGTTCCGTCTGCCGGAAGGGCAGCTCACCGGCTTTGCCGCCGAAAAGACGCAGGTAGGATTTGGAAATGCGGCTTATTCAGGCAATTTCGACTTGACTTTGACGATCGACAATCTGGCCGAAAAACTGCAGGGAAACAGCGACTCGACGCCCAAGCGCTTTGTAATAAAACTGATCCGGGAGGACGGCAGTTATGACGCCGTATCCCTGACCGCTCGCTTTGACAATAAGATCCTTGCGATCCAGTACCGTTCGGCCACGGGCGATTGGGCTCCCAGTACGATCGCGCAGAATCCCGTGTACGATTTTTCGTCCGATTCGGATTTCGATATTTCGTCTGAATCCTATACGCTGCGTATCTGCCGCAGGCTGATCGGCGACGGCAAAACGGAACTTTCCGTCTATGTGAACGAGGTCCTGATGGGCAAGACGAGCGAGGATTTCCCGAACACGAGGATGGCTTATGAAGGGGATTATCGTCTCGGCTTTGCCGTGAAGGACTGGTGCGGCCGAGTCAGCGGCATTTCGGTCGCCTACGATCCGCTCGTTCTTCCCGAATCGCTGAGCGGAATCGTCGGGGCTGCTTTGAGCGTAGCGCCGCGCTCGGTAGAAGCGGGTTGGACGTATACCGTGCGCGTATATGACGGCGAAAACAACGATGTTACGGAACAGACGCTGGATGCGGAAGAAAATCTGTTTACGGCAACCGAACCGGGCGAATATACATTGAAGTATATTTGTACCAAAACAGGAGATTCGACGGCGCAGAAAGAGTATTCCCTCCCGATTACCGTCAGTGCGGCGGAAATACCGTCCGTCGATACGTCTGCCGCCACAAAAACGGGAATTTTGGCGGAGAATATCCCCGTAGACTTTGTCGTGAATTATGAAGGGGAAGAAGTTCTTACCGTGAATGTAACGGTAACGAAAGAAGAACAGACGGTCGAAACGAGCGGCAGTTTTGCGGAAGGCGATTTGGCGTTCTTTGCGGAACAAGCGGGCAGTTATTTGGTATCCGTTGAAGTGCTGTACGGGAGCGAGAGCGTGAAGGCTTCGTATACGGTGGAAGTGTCTTCTCTCGGAAGTTTGGCTTACTCTGCGGCGGACGGAATGCGCTACGATGCGACGGGCGCTCTGCAAAAGACGGCCGCCAATACGGTCGCATATTTGGACGGGGAGTATTCGGAGGCGTTGGATGTCAGTTTCAGGCTCGGTAACGCATCGTTGAATTGGTCGGGAACGACGCTGCCCAAGCCCGCCGGCAATACGGAATTCATGCCCGTATTCGTCGTGTTTGCGCGCGAAGACGGAAAATTCGCTGTCGTCGAGCTAGCTTCCTCAACGGCCCAACTCACGCACTATGCAAACAATAGCGCGCAACACCG
>CALVXE010000029.1 GCA_944368795.1 uncultured Clostridia bacterium
TTCCGTTACCCTATTATTTTAGCCTTTCTTGCTGAAATCGTCAAGCACTTTTTTCACATTGGAGGAAATTTAACGCAAACTTCCCGCGAATTATCACAAATGCGCGATCAAACAAATGTTTCGGCGCGCATAAGAGGCGGATTGCGCGGATTTCGGCCGAAAAGCGGCCGGGAATCCCCTGCCGCTTTTCCGTTCCTGTTTCTTTGTCCGATTATTCGGTGAGTTTGCTGAGCAGTTTCGTATATACGGAAATCTGCTCTTCGTATTTTACCACCTTCGACGCAAAATACTGCGCGAAGGGATGATATTTTTTGTATACTTTTTTCCGATACAGGAGGATCAAGATAAAGGCCGCGATCCCCGGCACTGCGCCGAGCGCCAAGAAGGGAGAAATGCCGACGGAAAAAAGAAAGGCAACCGAAATCAACAGGCACACGACCGAAAGGATCTCCGATTTTTTGGCGGACGATTTTACCGAATAATACACTAAAAGATTTTTGTATTTTTGTTTTTCCCCTTCCAGCAACGCCTTTTTTTCGGAAAACAAACCCTTCAATTCTTCCAGCATTATCTTGTTTTCGGTACTCGGCTCGATATCGTCCAAATCGAAATTGAATTTTGTATCGCAATATTCGCATCGGAATACGTCGCCGTCCGTTAAAACAACTTTTGCCGCCCCGCAGGACGGGCAATGAATATTGCTACATTCCGCTTTCAAACTTTTCACCCATCTTTTTACTCGGAAAATCTACCGTATATTCCTCTCCGCGGCAAGTGCGAAACAGCCTCTTCCGTATTTTTAAAAGGGCCAACAGAAAGGGAAACACCCTTTTTAAAGCGAGGACGGCATATTCGCTGTACGAAGGAATGCATTTGCAGCGGCGCCGCGTATCATCCTTTGCATAATGCCGATAGCATCGAACCGCCAGAATACAGCAAAAGCGCAGCTGCAATTCGATAATGAGAAGGATCAGCAAAACCGCCGCCGCGATCTTATACAAAGGCGCAATTTTCAAAAGACACGCCGATACGACCGCTGCGGACAGCGACGCGGGCAGGCTCGAAAAAGCCGCCCACACCTGCCACTTTTTTGTTTTCGGCCTGTTCAATACTCTCGCGTTGACGATACTTTCCAGCTTTTTCTGCCTTTTGTACTGCATGCGAAAGTATTCGATGTCTGCATCCACCTTTACTTTTTCGAATTGGCGAGGGAGATGCAGCCCGCTTTTTTCGGCATTTCGTAGGAAGGATCGACCTCTTTGACCTTAGCCGCGTAAGTTTCCGCTTCCCCTTTCGGTGCATAGGCGTACATCTTTTGCGCCAGCGAAACGTATTCCTTCCATGCGACCGCGGCGAGACGCTTCGCCTCGGGATCTGCGCCGTATAATTTTACGATCTCGTCGCCTAAGTCGCGGATCGCCTGCATGCCGGTTTTCATGCATGTTTTGATCGTATTTACCGAAAAAATCTGCACATACTGATTACCGACCTTTTTTTCACGATTTTTACGGTTCATATACACATTGTTCGCCCACGTTTCCGGAACGAAAGCGCCTACGACTTCGCCGATCATTTTCAGCTGTTCTTCTTTCGATTCGAGTGAGTTTTTAATGAGCGAAAGCGTGCCCTTCAAACCCTTGCACAAATCTGCAAACCTCCCCGGAAGTTCCGCATTCGTGCCCTCGTACAGCGCATAATAGGCATAGAAAAATTTTGCCTCGCCGTTTTCGGGGTCCTCTTCCCGCACTTTTTGATAATATAATTTTGCCGATTCGGAGTTGTCCTCCGCCCTCGCCTCCCGAGCAAGCCGCAAATATTTGCTCTGTTCCATGGATTCATTCCTCCTCTTGTATGAGTTTTCTTGATATGATTATTATAATAACAATTTTTGTTACTGTCAAGTATTTTGTAACAATTTTTGATACTATTTTCTCATGGAACTGAAGCAGCGCCTTAAAGAATTAAGACTGGAAAAAAATATGACGCAGGCGGACATTGCCAAAATGCTGAACATGTCTAAAATGGCGGTATCCCATTGGGAAAAGGGAAACAGCGAGCCGAGCATCGAACAGCTGAAAATACTGGCAAAATTTTTCGACGTATCCATCGATTATCTTGTGGGATATACGGATCAATGACTGCCCGCAGCCAAGCTGCATCTTGCGAACTTGCGCGGACGGATCGAATGTAACCGCTGAAAATGCGCGCGCAATAAAGCGCCCTCCGGCAACAATTGCCGGAGGGCGCTTTTATTAAAATTTTGTTTTGACACAAACAAAAAACGGGACAAACGTCCCGTTTTTGAACCGTTTTCGGCCGATCCTGCGATTATACCAATTCGATGATCGCAACTTCCGAAGCGTCGCCGCGGCGCTGGCCGAGGCTGACGATGCGGGTATAGCCGCCCGCGCAGTTCTTTTCGTCGTTGCGCTGCGCGTATTTCGGTGCGATTTCGTTGAAAAGCTTTTCGATCAAGGGATGCGCGATGTCGCCCGTCCTCTGTTTATAGGCCGATTTGCTCTCGTTAAAGGCCTTGATCTCCTGCAAGTCGTACAGCTTGCCCATGATACGGCGGCGGGCCGCAAGTTTCTTCGGGCCGTCTTTTACGACGGTAACGGTAACTTCGCGCTCTTTCTTGCCCGTCTTTTCGGTAACGACTTTGCTGCTTTCGATCGTATCGTCGTACGTGTTGATCGCTGCCGTAATGATTTTTTCGACATAAGACTGCAGCTCTTTGGCGCGCGCCTTCGTCGTTTCTATCTTGCCGTACCAGAGAAGGCAGGAAGCCTGGTTCCTCAAAATCGCCATTCTCTGTTCGGTGGTTCTGCCCAATTTTCCCGGCATAATGTTAGTCCTCCTTTTTTTCTAATGAAAGACCGTAAGACTCGAGTTTTTGAATAACTTCGTCCAACGACTTCCGGCCGAGGTTGCGAACCTTGAGCATTTCTTCCTCGGTCTTTTTAGTCAAATCTTCTACCGTATGAATATTCGCACGCTTGAGGCAATTGTAGGAACGGACGGAAAGATCCATATCCTCGATCGCCATGGCAAGGACCTGCTGCTGCTTGTCGTCTTCGTTTTTGACGAGGATATCCATGCCCTTGATGGAATCGCTGAGATTTACGAACAAGCCGATATGATCCTGCATGATTTTTGCCGCCAAAGAGACGATCTCTTTTGCGGAAAACGCGCCGTTCGTCCATACTTCCATAACAAGCTTATCATAGTCGATGCTTTGGCCTACGCGCGTGCTCTCGACGTTGTAATTCACTTTTTTGACGGGAGTATAGATGGAATCGATGGGGATAAAACCGATGGGATGATTTTTGAGAGAACCGGCCCCTTTGTATCCCCTGCCGCGCCCGATCGTGATCTCCATATCGATCTTGGCGCCTTCGTCGATCGTGCAGATGTGCTGATCTTTATTGATGACGTCGACTTCGGCATCCTGTTCGAGATCGGCGCCGGTTACGTCTGCCGGGCCTTCCTTGCAGATGCGCAGCGTTTTGACATAATCTTTGTCGGTCGATGCCGTCTGGATGGCGAGCAATTTCAAGTTGAGAATGATTTCGGGCACGTCTTCCTTTACGCCGGAAATGGCGGAAAATTCGTGCTTTACAAGCCCGTCCGGATAGAAGCGGATGCCCTGCACCGCCGCGCCCGGAAGCGCCGAAAGAAGTATCCTTCTCAAACAATTTCCTATTGTAAGACCGAAGCCCTTTTCGAGCGGTTCGACGGTGATCTTCGCATAGCTTTTCGCTTCGTTCTCTTCCACGTCGATTTTGGGCATATCCATTTCGATCATGCGATTTTACCTCCTTGCTTCGGCGCTGCCGATTACTTGGAATACAGCTCGACAATCATATGCTCTGCGATCTGACTGTCGATATCTTCCCTGACGGGAAGAGCGAGAACCTTTCCTTCCAATTTTTCGGGGTCGAATTCCAGCCATTTGGGCATGTTCCCGACCTTCATCGTTTTGATTTGCTCGAAGTATTTATCTTTTTTCCTGTTCTCCTTTACCGCGATCACGTCGCCAGCTTTCACGATATACGAAGGGACGTTGACCGTTCTGCCGTTTACGGAGAAATGCGCATGGTTGACGAGCTGGCGCGCCTGCGCACGCGATACGCCGATACCCATTCTGTAAATCACGTTGTCGAGACGGCGTTCCAAAAGGGAGAGCATGTTCTCGCCCGTGATCCCTTTCATACGGTCGGCCATTTCATAATATTTGCGGAACTGGCCTTCCTGTACGCCGTAAATCCTCTTCGTCTTCTGCTTTTCGCGAAGCTGGAGGCCGTATTCGGAAACTTTTTTACGCGATGCGCCGTGTGCGCCGGGGGCAACGGGACGTTTTTCAAACGCGCACTTGCCCGAATAGCATCTGTCGCCCTTCAGGAAGAGTTTCGCTCCTTCTCTGCGGCAAAGACGGCATTTAGAATCTCTGTATGTTGCCATTGATCTGCTCTCCTTTTATTATACTCTGCGGCGCTTCGGAGGCCTGCATCCGTTGTGCGGGATGGGCGAAACGTCGGTGATCATCGTAACTTCCAAATCGGCTGCCGCCAGTGCGCGGATAGCTGATTCGCTGCGCGCGGCCGGGCCTTTGACGTATACTTCCACCGAGCGGAGCCCGTGTTCCTTTGCCGCCTTCGCTGCCGTATCCGCAGCCATCTGCGCTGCGAACGGAGTTCCTTTCCTCGATCCTTTAAAGCCGAGGCTGCCCGCGCTCGACCACGAGATCGCATTGCCGCTCATATCCGTGATCGTTACCAAAGTGTTGTTGAACGAGGACTGGATATGCGCCTGACCTTTGTCAACTTTTTTAAGTTCTTTGCGGCGACGCGTTTGCGTAGCTTTTTTCGTTGCTGCCATTTGTCTTATCCTCCTTCAATTACTTTTTCTTCTTCGCGACCGTGCGGCGAGGTCCTTTCCTCGTGCGCGCGTTCCTCTTGGAGCTCTGTCCGCGAACGGGCAGGCCCTTTCTGTGGCGGATGCCGCGATAGCAGCCGATTTCCATCAGCCGTTTGATATTCAGATTCACTTCGCCGCGAAGTTCGCCTTCGACGCGAAGGTTATGATCGATATATTCTCTGAGTTTGGAAACGTCGTTTTCGTCGAGATCTTTTACGCGGGTATCGGGATTGATGCCCGTAGCGGCAAGGATCTTTTTCGACGTCGTCAGCCCGATTCCGTAGATATAGGTAAGCCCGATTTCGACCCGCTTCTCTCTGGGTAAATCTACACCGGCAATACGTGCCATTTGTCCTATTGACCTCCGTTTGGATTTTTAAATGATTGTTTTATCTATCTTCCGTTCGCGCGTGCTTTTTCCGCAAAATTGGAATGGCGCGGCAAAAGGGCGCACGAGATTATTTTCGCTAATTAACCCTGGCGCTGCTTGTGGCTCTTGTTCTTGGAACAGATGACCATGACCTTTCCGTTCCTTCTGATAACTTTGCACTTATCGCACATAGGCTTAACAGACGGTCTTACTTTCATTTTCTTATTCCTCCGAAAAATTTGTGCGCCCCAAGGGCCGCTATTGCTCGCGGACAAGCTTACGCCCGCATATATCGGCCGGATATCCGGCCGAGCGTGAAACAGTGTATCTTTCCGACAGGCCCGCTCAGTTTTTGCTGCGCCAGGTGATTCTGCCTTTGGTCAGATCGTACGGGCTCATTTCCAGTTTCACCGTGTCGCCGGGGATGATGCGGATGTAATTCATGCGCAGTTTGCCCGATATATAAGCGGTGATGACGTGCCCGTTGGAAAGTTCTACCTTGAACGTCGCGTTCGGAAGAGCTTCCACGATTTTGCCTTCGGCTTCGATTACGTCGTCTTTAGACACAATACTTTCCTCCCGGATTACTTTTGCGCGGACGCATCGCTTTCCTTTTCCAATTGCAGCAATGCCGCGCGGATCGCGCTGTTTTCGTCTTTGCCCTGCCCGAGCCGCTCGGCGATCTCCGGATAAAACCGGGGAAGCAGTCGGACGTGCTTTTTGTTCTTTCGTTTCGGTTTCTCGGCTCTGCGGTATTTTCCGTCGGCAAGAAAGAGCTCTTCCTCTCCGATTCCGACGATAATATACAGCCTGCCGGCGTCTCTGCCGGCAATGCTGCGTGCGGCTCCGCCGAGTTCGGGGTTTTGTACTTTCATTCGTTCACCCGCATTTCCGCCTTTACAGGGTAAGGATCTCTGCCCCGTCTTCCCGTATTACCAGCGTGTTTTCGTAATGCGCCGCAGGTTTTCCGTCCGCCGTTACGGCTGTCCAGCCGTCTGCAAGCACTCTCGATTTGCGCGAGCCCGCCAAAATCATCGGTTCGACGCAGATGACCATCCCCTCTTTCAGGCGGATACCCGTACCGCGTTTGCCGAAATTCGGGACGGAGGGATCTTCGTGCATTTCTCTGCCGATCCCGTGGCCGGAATACTCGCGCACGACGGAAAAACCGTTCTCTTCAGCATGCTTCTGCACCGCGGCGCCGATGTCGTACAGGGGCGTGCCGGCATGCAAATTTTCCAGCGCTTTCCAAAAGCATTCTTCGGTAACGCGGATGAGCTTCTTTTTCTCTTCGCTTATCTCGCCGACGGGAAAGGTCCTTGCGCCGTCGCCGTGAAATCCGTTTTTATAGGCGCAGAGGTCGATGCTGACGATATCGCCTGCCCGCAAAACCCGCTCGCCGGGAATGCCGTGCACGATTTCTTCGTTGACCGATGCGCAGATCGACGCGGGATATCCGCAATAGCCGAGGCAGGACGGGATCGCGCCGCGCGAACGGATATATTCTTCCGCAAGGCGGTCGAGTTCCGCCGTCGTGATGCCCGGCCGGATTTTCGAACCGACATACGCGAGCGCATCGCGCACGATCGCGCACGGTTCGCGCATGGCGTCGATTTCTTGTTCCGATTTGATATGAATCATTGCCGTGCCGTTTTATTTATTGAGAGCCGCGCAGATCCTGCCGAATACTTCTTCGATGGATCCTACGCCGTCGATGTTGAGCAACACGCCTTTCTTCGAATAATAATCGATCAACGGCGCCGTCTGCTCGCTGTAGACGTTCAGGCGATTGCCGACCGTCTCTTCATTGTCGTCTTTCCTCTGATACAGTTCGCCGCCGCAGCGTTCGCAGGTGGTTTTTCCGTTCAGAAAGTTTACGTGATAGCTCTCACCGCAGTTCTTGCACACGCGGCGGCCGCACAGACGATCCATCAGAAGAGAAAGGTCGATATCGATGTTGATGACCGCATCGACTTTGGAAAATTTATCCAGCTCCTCCGCCTGAAAAAGGTTGCGGGGGAAGCCGTCGAGGAGATAACCATCGGCGCAGTCTGCCTGTTCCAGACGGCCCTCTACGATCTTACAAGTTACTTCGTCGGGAACGAGCTTGCCCTGGTCGGTATACGATTTTGCGAGAAGCCCGATCTCCGTTCCGCGCTTGATGTTGTCGCGGAAGATATCGCCGGTGGAAATATGAGGCAGGCCGAATTTTTCGGATATCCGCGTTGCCTGCGTACCTTTTCCGGCGCCCGGAGCGCCGAGAAGAATGATATTCATGATTGCTCTCCCTAAATGAATACACCCGTTCGGGCTCCGCACTTCCCCGCTGTTCGGCGGGAAAGGCGCGGCCCGTTAACGGCTTACTTCAAAAATCCTTTATAATTTTTCATCATCAGCTGCGACTGGAGCTGCTTATCGAGCTCGAGCGCTACAGAAACGACGATGAGGATACCCGTTGTAGAGAAGACGTTTACGAAACTGCTTCCCGCAAAGCTGAAGGCGAACGATGGTACGAACGCGACCAGCGAGAGGAAGATCGCACCGAACAGCGTGATGCGGTTGGATATCTTTTTGAGATAATCCGCCGTGGGACGGCCGGGACGGATGCCCGGAATAAAGCCGCCGTTCTGCTGGATGCTCTTGGAGACGTCTTCGGGGTTGAACTGGATCTGCGCATAGAAGAACGAGAATGCGAAGATCAACAGGCAAAGGACGAGGATATACGCCCATGCCCAAGGACCGGAACCGCCGCTGATATACGTGCTGTACCATGTATACGCGCTGCTGTTCGGCCAGAACAGGCCCATGATCAAGTCGGGAAGGCTGATGATCGCGAATGCGAAGATCAAAGGCATAACGCCGCTGCCCGAAATTTTGATGGGGATGACCGTCGCCTGCCCGCCGTACATCTTGCGGCCTTTGACCTGCTTTGCATACTGCACCGGAATGCGACGCTCCGCAAGGTCGACCGTAACGATCAGCGCGAAGATCACGACCGCGATCACGCAGAAGACGACGACGGAGATCAAAGACTGAATGCCGTCGAACGTTGCGCCCGTGGAAGGATCCGTGCCCGTGATCGCACCTTCGATCGGATTGATGATGAGCGACTGGCCTGCCGTGGAAATGATACCGGCGAAGATGATGAGCGAAATGCCGTTGCCGATGCCGTATTCGGTGATGCGCTCGCCAAGCCACATCGTGAGCATGGCGCCCGCCGAATAGACGATGACCATGAAAATATACGCGAGCCAGGTCTGATCCCAGAAGAAGGAAGTATTGATGGCTCCGTCGTTACCGAAATTGATGATGATGCCGATGGACTGAATGATCGCCAGCGCCAACGTCAGATACCGGGTGATCTGTGCGATCTTCTTTTTCCCCTCTTCGCCCTGTTTGGAAAGGCGTTCGAGCGCGGGGATACCTACGCACAGCAACTGCATGATAATGGATGCGTTGATGTACGGTCCGATTCCGAGCGCGAACAACGTGCCGTTTGCGAGCGCGCCGCCCGTAACGGAACTCATGAGGGTCAAAAAGTTATTGCCTTCCACGATGCTCGTGAATTCGCTGCTGTCAAGGCCCGGAATGGGGATATAGCAGCCGATTCTGTAAACGAGCAGGAGGAGCAGAGTTATGAAGATCTTTTTGCGGATCTCCTTGACTTTAAAAGCGTTTTTTAAAGTTTCGAACATCTTGTTCTCCTAAAATAAGAGTTTTTTCCGCTCTCGGAAGATAAGTGTTTTTACCTTGCAAGCCGCAGGGCGGGTTTTACAGGGTTTCAGCCTTGCCGCCGGCTTTTTCGATCGCTTCCTTTGCGGACGCGGAGAATTTTGCCGCTTTTACCGTGATCGCGCTGCCGATCTCTCCCGCGCCGAGGACTTTCAGGCCGCTGTTGTTTTTGACCTGCTTGGCGAGTTTGTTCGCCATGACGTAATCGTAATCGACGACCGTGCCGGCCTCGATACCCGCAAGCGCGGAAAGATTTACGATGACGTACTCTTTGCGGAACTTGTTATTGAAGCCGCGCTTGGGAAGACGCCTGTGCAAAGGCGTCTGGCCGCCTTCGAACCCGGGACGAACACCGCCGCCCGAACGCGCCCACTGACCCTTGTGGCCCTTGCCGCTCGTTTTGCCGAGGCCCGAACCGATCCCGCGGCCGAGACGCTTTGCGGGAGTGTTCGCGCCCAATGCGGGCTGTATCGTATCTATTCTCATAATGCTAAGCTCCTTACACGTTCTCGACCTTGATCAGGTGAGAAACTTTTTTGATCTGCCCCTGGATTGCGGGGGTATCTTCGTGGATGCGGAAAGAACGGATCTTTTTAAGACCGAGAGCGGCAACCGTATCTTTTTGCGTCTGCGTGCTGCCGATCGTGCTCTTTACGAGCGTAACTTTGATCTGTGCCATTATCCTAATCCTCCTCAGCCTACGATCTCTTCGACGGTTTTGCCGCGCAGCGCCGCAACCTGTTCTGCCGTCTTCAATTCCGAAAGACCGGCGATAACCGCTTTTACGCAGTTGATCGGGTTGCTCGTGCCGTGCGATTTCGTCGTGATGTCTTTGATTCCGGCGGCTTCCATGACCGCACGGACGGGGCCGCCCGCGATAACGCCGGTACCTTCGGACGCGGGCATCATATACACGACGCCTTTGCCGAATTTACCCAACACTTCGTGGGGAATGGTCGAATTCATCATCGGGACCGCGATCAGGCTGCGCTTTGCCTGCGCGGTGGCCTTTTCGATCGCTTCGGGAACTTCGTTCGCCTTGCCGGAACCGACGCCGACCCTGCCCTTTCCGTCGCCGACAACCACGAGCGCCGCAAAACGCATATTGCGGCCGCCCTTTACGACTTTCGTAACGCGGTTGACCTGAATCAGCTTTTTGATGAACCCGTCGTTTTCTTCCTGCCTTCTTTGAGGCCTTCTGTCTTCTCTTGCCATTTAACCCTTCTCCTATCAGAATTTAAGTCCGGCTTCCCGCGCGCCGTCGGCAACGCTCTTAACGCGGCCAGTGTAGATATAGCCGCCCCTGTCGAATACGACGGTTTCAATACCGGCTGCAAGCGCCTTTTTCGCCGCTTCCGCTCCGACGACCTTCGCCGCTTCCGTTTTGGTGAGGCCCGCGATCTTTTCCTTGACGGCTTTTTCCATCGTGGAAGCCGACACGAGAGTTACTCCCTTAACGTCGTCGATAACCTGAACGTAAATGTGATTGAGGCTTCTGTAAACGTTGAATCTGGGCGTTTCGGCAGTGCCCGCGATCTTTTTGCGGACGCGCGCATGACGCTGCAATCTGTCTGCGTTTTTATCTATTTTCGAAATCATTTTTTACGCTCCTTTATTTACCGGCCGTCTTGCCTTCCTTGCGCTCGATCACTTCGTCCTTGTAACGGATGCCGTACCCGTGGTAAGGTTCGGGCTCGCGGATAGAGCGGATGTTTGCGGCGACCTGGCCGACTTTCACCTTATCGATACCGGATACGGTGATCTCCGTCTGCGTGGGGCAATCGAGTTTGATCCCCTCGATTTCGGCAAATTCGACGGGATGCGAATACCCGACGTTGAGCACGATCTTGTTGCCCTGCTTGGCGACTTTGTAACCGACGCCGTTGATCACGAGGCCTTTGGAAAAGCCGGCCGTTACGCCCGTTACCATGTTGTGCAGCAGCGCCCTGTACAGGCCGTGCTTTGCCCTGAGTTCTTTGGAATCGTTCGCGCGGGTGAGTACGGCGTTACCGTTTTCGACCGTTACGGCGATCCGTGTATCCATATCCTGTTCCAGCGTGCCCTTGGGGCCCTTTACGATCATTTTTCCGTCTTTGACTTCGACCGTAACGCCCGCGGGAACCGCGACAGGCATTTTACCTATTCTCGACATTCGCGTGCCTCCTTACCAGACAAAGCAGAGCACTTCGCCGCCTACGTTTGCGGCTTTCGCCTGTCTGTCCGTCATTATTCCTTTGGAAGTGGAAACGATCGCCGTTCCCAAGCCTCCCAAAACTTTGGGCATCTTTTCCGCGCCGGAGTACGACCGCAGACCGGGTTTGGAAACCCTTTTGAGGCCGGAAATGACCGACTTGTTGCCCTCGGCGTATTTGAGCGTGATCACGATCTTGCCCGAAAGCCCGTCTTCGACGTTTTCAACGTTTTTGACGTAGCCTTCTTCCAAGAGGATGGCCGCGATCGCTCTCTTCATATTGGAACCGGGCACCTCGACGGTTTCGTGATGCGCGGTAATGGCGTTCCTGATTCTTGTAAGCATATCTGCGATAGGATCTGTCATGATGTGCCTCCTTACCAGCTCGCCTTTTTCACGCCGGGGATCTGCCCCTTGTATGCAAGATTGCGGAAGCAGATACGGCAAATGCCGTATTTGCGCAGGACCGCGTGCGGTCTGCCGCAGATGCTGCAGCGCGTGTACGCCCTCGTGGAGTATTTCGGCGTTCTCTGCTGTTTATTGATCATCGATTTTTTAGCCATAAGTCCGTTCTCTCCTTATTTTTTGAAGGGCATACCCATTGCCCCGAGAAGTTCTTTCGCCTCTTCGTCTGTCTTTGCAGTCGTTACGAAGCAGATATCGTATCCCCGGATCTTTTCCACCTGATCGTAGGAAATTTCGGGGAAGATGAGCTGTTCTTTGACGCCCATCGCATAGTTGCCGCGCCCGTCGAACGAGTTCGCGGGAACGCCGCGGAAATCGCGGACGCGCGGGAGCGCGATGGAGACGAACTTATCGTAGAACTCATACATTCTGTCTTGGCGGAGAGTTACTTTCAGGCCGACGGACATTCCTTCTCTGACTTTGAAGTTCGCGACAGACTTTTTCGCCTTCGTGATGACGGGCTTCTGACCGGAAATGGCCTTGAGTTCGTCGTGCGCGATCTGTACGCTCTTCGCATTGTCTTTAATGTCGCCGAGACCCGAGTTGATGACGATTTTTACGAGTTTGGGAACCTCGTTGATATTCTTGTATCCGAATTTTTTGACGAGGTAAGGCACTACTTCGGTTTCGTACTGCTCTTTGACTCTGTTTTTATACACTTTATCTGCCATTTGCAATCACCTCGCCTCAGTCCTTCTTCTCTTCCGCGGCAGCTTCCGCTTTCGCCGTACGTTTGCGGGTCCTCTTCTTGGGAGCTTCTTCCGCCGTTTTGGCAGCCGCTTTCGCCTGTTTTTTGTAGGTCTTATCCAGCACGGCGCCGCACTTGCAGACGCGGACCTTTTTCATCTTTCCGTCTACTTCGACGAAAGAATGCTTTACGCGGGTAGCTTTGCCGCACTTGTCGCAGATGACCATCACGTTCGAAACGTCGATCGCGCCCTCGCGCTCGATGATCTGCGAAACGGCGTTCGCTTTTCTCGCCTTCTGATGCTTCTTCTGGAGGTTGACGCCCTGCACGGTAACGCGGCCGGATTTGGGGGAAGTGTTGACCACTTTGCCCGTCTTGCCCTTGTCCTTGCCTGCGATCACGACTACGTTGTCATTCAGTTTTACGTTCATGTCGGCCTCCTTACA
>CALVXE010000030.1 GCA_944368795.1 uncultured Clostridia bacterium
AAAACAGCAAAGAACGGCATAGCCGTTTGGCTATACCGTCCCTTGCTTCAATGTTTTCTTAATTCACCGCCCCATTGCGGGCGCTTTTTTGTTTGCGTTTATTGCCTGCGTCTGATCCGTCAGAACGAGGATTAAACAGAGGGGCCCCCAAAAAAAGCCCCCTCTTTTGCCGCGGAAAAAAGTTTTTTCGACAAGTTTTATCGGCACCCTATAAGCGGTAAACCTTTTCGGAATCAGGTTCCGCGAAAAATACCGACGGCAGGCGGGGGCGCAAAATGATTGCGCCCCCGCCTGCCGTCTTTTACAAAGAACGATCGTTTTGCTCCTTACCTACCGCGCCGACTGCGCGAAACCGGAAAACCAGGCCTGCAGGCGTTCGAGCAGTTCGGAAAAGGTGATCCCTGCGCTTTGGCAGATCGCATAGACCGCGATGACGAGGCAGACAAAAAGCACAACTTCCAGCACGCCGAGCACGACGCCCCACACCGCACCGAAATTGCAGCAGCGCCGCGGCGCTTTGACAAACCCTGCCGCGGAAAGGAACAGAGCTATGACCTGCGGCAGAAGCGTCCACCACAGGAACAGCCCCAAACAGGAAAAGGTAAGCGCCGCGGTCCCGTACCCGTTGACCGGCAATCCGCCCTTGACCTCGACGGGATGCCCGTACTTCCCCGCACCCACGACGGAGACGGGCTGTACGGTATTTCCGACGGGAAAACAGACGGCGGCGTCTTTTGCCCTTCTGCCGCATTTCGGGCAACGCCTTTCGGCGTCTTCCATTACGGTGCCGCACTGTATGCATTGCTTCATCTCTCCGATCACCCCTGCAAAACTATTTTCTTTATTGTATCACAAGTATACTTGTTTGTCAATTATCCATACAAGTTTTGTTGTATAAATAGAGTATGGAAAATAAATTTGCTGAAAACCTGAAGACGCTGCGCATTGAAAGCGGGCTGTCTCAAAAGAAAATCGCGCTGCTTGCCGGGGTTACGCAACAATGCGTGAGCGAATGGGAAAACAAGAAGATCGAACCGACCTTAACATGTTTGTGGAAACTTGCGGACATCTTTGAAGTGAGCGTCGACGAGCTGATCGGGCGGAAAGAATTTTAACGCCGCCCACATCCGCAGAGGCGGTAAAAGGCACGCGCACGAAAACTTCTGTGTGCCCTCCCGCGCATTTGCGATAATTTTTTACCGCAACCGGGGCAAATACCGCAACTTTTGTCTGCCTCGCCGCGCAAAGCGGTATTTCTGTGCCCGCCGCATTGTTTGCAAGCACATCCGCCGCGGACGCGGCTCTGCCGAACGGCGGCGCGCGAAGACCAGCCGCAACGGCTTTATCCCCTACCGCCCCGTAACAGCAGAAAAGAGCGAAACAAAAAACATGCGGGGATTTTAAAAATACCGCTGAAAAACGCTTGACTTTTTATACTATGCAATGTATAGTATAATGCATAAAGCAGTATACGAGGCGGCAAAATGGATCCACAACTGAAAAAGGGATTGCTGGACGTGTGCGTGCTTTCCGTCTTACGGCGGGGGGAATCGTACGGATATAAGATCATAACGGACATTGCGCCGTGCATCGAAATATCCGAATCGACGCTGTACCCGATTTTAAAGAGGCTGGAAAGCGCAAAGTGCGTTACGGCGCGCAGCGGCGAATTCAACGGCCGGCTGCGGAAATATTACACCATTACCGAGCGCGGATTGGAAAGGATCCGCGAATTTCTCGAAGATATCCGCGAATTCGGGCGGATATATGCATTTATCACCGACGGAGGCGAACTATGACCAGAAAATAATGGGAAAAGCAGTTAAAAAAGCACCTTTCTTCCCTGCCGAAGGGAGAGAGGGAGAAGATCGTCGACTATTACAGAGAAATCTACGACGACAGAGCGGACGCGGGCTTTGCGGAAGAAGAGATCCTGCGCGAATTCGGAAGCCCTGCCGCCGCGGCGCAGCGGCTGACCGACGAAGCGGCCCTGCCGCCAAAAAAGCGAGGGGCGTTCGGAAGATTCTGTTTGGCGGCACTCCCCTTTCTGCTCGTCGGGCTGCCGGCGTTTTTGTGCCTGCTCGCGCTTGCCGTTTGCGGCGCCGCGCTGTTTCTGAGCGGGTTCGCCGTGATCGGCGCGGGGATATTCGACTTTATCTACTTTATCGTGCAGATGTGCGTTTTCGGGGCGACGGGCGCCTATGCGGCGCACCTCGGCATCGGACTCGCCGCGGCGGGGATCGGATTTTTGCTTACGCCGCCCTTTTTGTACCTTACCAAAAAACTGTTTCTGTTTTCGGGGAAAATATTTACGCTGACGGGAAGATACATCCGCGGAAAAAGGCAGGTGGACTGATATGAAAAAATTTACGAAAATTTTTGTAATATTCGGGGTACTTTTCCTCATTGCGGGCATCGCATTGTTTACGGCGGGCATGACCCTTTCGGACTGGGATTTTTCCAAACTGAACACCGCATTATACGTGCAGCGCGAATATACCGCCGCGGGCAAAGACATCACTTCTCTGCGCGTGGAATTCGAATGCGCCGACATGACCGTGGAAACCTCGGCGGAAACGGATACCATACAAATTTCCTATCCCGTGCGCGTGGACGCGGAGGGGAAAGAACTTTCGCAGGCGGAGTTCGAAATAACGGACGGAACGCTTTGCGTTACGGAGAGAAACGACACGTCGGATTTTCTTTCCTGGAACCTTACGACGCCGAAGGTGCAGGTCGTTTTGCCCATGAAGACGTACGGCAACGCGGAATTCGTTACCGATACGGGAGACATCTGCGCTGACGGGCTTTCCGCGCGGACAATTACCCTGCAGACGGATACGGGCGACATTTCCGCCAAGAACATCGCCGCGGCAGAAAACTTAACACTGCGCACGGATACCGGCAACATCGGAGCGGAAAACGCCGAAGGGAAAAGCGCGGCCATCGGATCCGAGACGGGCGATATCCGTCTGCGCGGGACATTCCGCGCAGAAAGCGCGCAGGTCCTGGCCGAAACGGGAAATATCGACGCGGAATCATTGGACGCGGATACCGTTCTTTTGCAGACGTCTTTGGGCGATATCTCCGCCGCCGCGGCCGGAAACGCGGACGATTACGCCCTGCGCATCCACACCGATCTCGGAGAACAAAACGTATACGACGCGGAGGGCGGGCCTCGCGCGCTGACCGCGCGGACGGGATCGGGAAATATCCGCATCACATTCATCGGCGCGTAGGCCGATAAATGCGTTTTGCGGAAACGGGTTCTTTCGGGCGAGAACAGGCGCGGCTCCCCCGCCGTACAAACGCATCTGTTTGCGGACGAGGCGGGCCTATATGTGCGAAAAAATTTTTATGCGGAGAGGGGCCGCCGCGCATGTATGCGCGGCGGCCCCTCTCTTCGGCAGAGCATGCCGATATTGTCATTTCTCATCGTTTTTCGCTTGGAATTCCTGCATTTCCAGCTCCATTTTTTTCAATTTTTGCATGAGCAGAGCGAGCTGCGGCTCTTTCTTATCTTTATCGGCCTTCGCCTCTCGGCTGTTGTTCGCGGCAGAATCATTTCCCGGTTGAAACGCCCGAATCTCCTGCGTTAATTTTTCCAACTCCTGAATAAGCCGCTCGATTTGCGGCTGCTCTTTCTTTTCTTTGAACACTTTTATCTGCAACAGCCTGTCGTTCACGTCCGACATGAAATCGCGCATTAACCCTGCGTTATCGAGATGCGCAAACAGCGCCATGTAAACGACTAAAAGCAGTGCATCGGATATCACCATGCCGAGCCAAGTCCACCCGCTGACCGCGTCGTTGTTGGCAAACGCGATGCTCATCATGATCAGGGAGAACAAAATACTCAGCCCGGAAAGAACGTACACGATTGTGCGGGCTATTGACTGCAGCCGGTCGTTCCTATCCATTTCATACATCAATGAATAATTCTTGTTTTCCATCTTTACACCTCTGCAAATTTATTCGATTCGTTTCAAACAGGACCTGTAACCAAAATAGCATAATGGTGCGGAAAAATCAATATTTCTCCCTCTACCAAAGGTTGCGTTTGCTCAACAATCGGTTGATTTTTGAAAACGCCGCTGCCGGAACGCGAAGCGGCGCTTCCTTTTTACCGCACGCCGTAATTTTTCGGCGCGCCCGACATCTTTATGCGATAAAATAAGCGGGGTCCCGCGCAGAATTGCGCGGGTCCCCGCTTTGCACCGATGCGATGTTCCCCTACAAGCTTTCCGTTCGGGCAGCTCCCCGTGAATACAGAAAGAGCGGTGCCCTTCGGCGCCTCTCGAGACAAAACGAGCGGTGCGGTAAATTTAACGGCTCTGCGCCGAATCGGGCGCCGCCCCTTGTTCCGCCCGGGGTTCGGACGTTTGCCGGGCTTGCGCCGATGCGGTATTCTGCTGTAAGATCTGCTCCAACATTTTACTGTTTTTTTCGGCCTTTTCTTCGATATTCAACAGCGTATCGCGCATGATGCGCACGTTGTCGAAGTGGGCAAACATCGCCAATGCGACGAGCGTTCCCAAAACGTCGAATACGATCACTAAGATCCATGCGACGCCCTGATCGGTATATCCCCTGCTGAAAGAGACGATCATCATGATAAACCCGACGATCGCACCGATTGCGGCAAGGACGATGACGATGGCGCGCCCGCGCAATTGCGTATGGTCGTTTTGATTTTTTTCGTACCAAGTTTTGTTTTCCATCTCAGACCCTCCGTTATCATATTTTCTCCGTCCCCATGCCGGAATGCACAATTATAGTAACATACACGCCGTAAAAATGCAAGCCTTTCTCCAAAAAAGAGGCGCAATGTTTCCAATCAAAGGGCGGACAGCTATCAGAAACCTTGCCGCCGCTAAATTGTATATGCCTTTCGTACGTATTCCAAAAAACATGCACGAATAAATTGCCAAACGCATCTCGCAAAGAAACGGCGCCGGCAAGAAGAGGTTTCAATCGCAAGCGGCGGCAGGCTCCGATATCGGAGCCTGCCGCCGCTTGCGAACGCTTTTATTTTCTTTATTGTGCCGGAAAATACGCTTCCTGCAACCGCCCCCTGCGTTTTTACGCAAGGCATTCAGAACATAGTTTTCAGCGATTGCACCAGCGGAGCATCGGCCGGCGCCCATGCTTCGGGATCGAGCTCGGAGAGCGGGATCCAACGCAGTTCTTCGTGCTCGGTACACGAAAAATCGGACAGAAATTCGCAAAAATAGGCGGATAACGTGATCGAAAAATCGGGATAATCGTGCGAGACCGTTTTGAAATGCCCGATCACGCGCGCTTTTACGCCCAGTTCTTCGCGCAGTTCGCGGACGAGGGCCTCTTCTTCGCTTTCGCCCTGTTCGACCTTTCCTCCGACAAATTCAAACTTGTGCGCGACATAGGAGTACCTGCTCTCGCCGCGGCGGGCGGCGAGCACTTCTTTCCCGCGCAGAACGACTGCCCCCACGACGTGTAAATGCGGCATAACTCCCTCCAAAATCTGATTGAAGTACTCATCTATTGTACACAATTTTTTCGGAAAGCGCAACCGCCGCGATATAAAAGGAGCATAAACCTTCCCGATTTTATAATATTTGCGGCCCGAAACATATGTCCGGAAAGGAATGCGGGCGCAATTGACCGATCACAGCGATGCGAAGCGTTTAAAATGCACCCGAACACATATGCATCCGGATTCCTGCGAATGTGCGGATTCTTTGCCCGAAATTATACGGCTGCGGCGATCACGATGAAAAAGACAAAGATGTAAATCAGGCCCCAGACCAAAGCGAGTATGCTTAAAATGAGGCCGGCGACCGCAAAGCCGTTCAGGCGGTACCGATCTTTACGGCTGAGCCCGATACCCGACAATATCACCCCTATCAGACCCAAAACAAAACCCAGTATGGGAACCCAACAAAACACGTACGACAAAATGCCGACGATCATGCCTGCCAGCCCCTTGCCGTTGACAGGCTTTTCCTGCGGCGAAACGCCGCCGTACGCATAATGCGGGCCGGGACCGTTCGGCACATAGAGCGGGATCGCGGTTCCCGCATCCGCTTTGCATTGCGGGCATTGTACGCTTTCGTCCGGCATTACGGCGCCACAGATACTGCACTTTTTCATAAACTTCCTCCACTTGTAAAAGTCTATAATTAGTATACTATTGTATTTTTAAAATAGTACACTATTGTATTTTTAAAATGTCAATAAGTTTTATATAATAGTATTGTAAAAATAGTTTTTAAAGATATTTTGTTGCATATGCTGAACGAAAAAATCAAGAAGCTGCGGCTTTCGTACAATTTAAGCCAAGTGGAGCTTGCGAACAGTTTGGGAGTGAGCAAACAGTGCATTTCAAATTGGGAAAACGACAACGTACAGCCGTCCATCGAAATGCTCGTTAAAATAGCGCGCTTTTTTAACGTTTCCGCCGATTATTTGCTGGATATGGATGAAAAGGTATTGATCGACGTGCAGGGGCTCAGCGAGCGGGAAATCGCGCACATCAAACTGTTGATACAGGATCTTTTGGATAAGGACATATAAGAAAGGCACCCGGAGGAAAAACCCTTCGGGTGCCTTTTTTGTTGATTGCTATGGAGCCGTCTGCGAAGACGGCGAGCCGCAGGCGATGGGGATAAAATCAACTTTCATTCGCCGTCTTTTTGGAACAGTTTGCGGTTTGCAAAGAAAAACTCAAAATACGCCCGCGTATTTTCCAACTCCCACCAATGTTTTAAGCGGACGGGCGACGTATCGAGATCATAGAGTTTTGCCCGATCGAGCGCCAGCAGAAAGGGCGAATGCGTGGCGATGATAAACTGACAGCCGCAGTAACGCGCTTTCCGTTCGATGAGCGCTTTTACTTCCAGCTGCATTTGCGGCGAAAGGCTGTTTTCCGGTTCGTCCAGCAGATATAACGTATCGTTTTGCAGCATTTCGTCGAAAAAATACAGGGCCGTTTCGCCGTTGCTGCGCAGGCGTATTTCTTTCCCCGCAAGTTTTTGCAAAAATTTGCGGCGGGAAAGCGACTTGGTGCGGGCCAGAACCTGCAGGCGGAACTTTTCATAGTTCTCCCACCCGGTAAAGCGGATGTTTTCGCCATATTTGAGCGACGCGTAGTCCTCTTTGCCCTGCGCGGTATCTTCGGCGATCTCTTCATTGCGCGTGCGCGCTGCCAGCATATATTCGAAAATAACGTCGCTCGTAAGGCTGCGGCTGTCCGCGGGGATCGCGAGCGGCTCGCCCTCGTCGTTAAAGCCCGTCCGATAGACGCAGGCGCCGCAGTACGGGGCGAACATTTCTCCGCCGTTGAAAGGCGCGATCCGCTTTAACTGCAGTTTTTGCGCGATCGCATTCAAAAGCGTGCTCTTGCCGCTGCCGTTGCCGCCGCAAAAGACCGTGATCGGTTCAAAATCCAGTTCGGAAAGCCCCCTTTGCGGGAACAACCCGCAGGGATAGCCGTTATCGAGATACCCGAGCGGACCCCCGTTTTCCGCCATCCTGCGCCGCGCCAGAACATATTCCTGCTCCTCGTCCGGAAGGATAAATTTTTCGAGATATACCATACGACACCGCCCTTCGTTTTTTCTATTGTAGCATAAAAAACAGGCATTCGTTTGCCTGTTTTTATAAATTTCTTAACTTTTTTCGACAAATTACAGAGCGCACGGCACACCCGTTCCCACGGCGGCCAGCGATCCTTACATCCCATCAATAACGGCCCGCAAGGGGCTGCAAAGCCCGGCAAGGCGACCTCTTTGAAACGTACCCGCCTTGCGCTATTTTCGCCGCTTGTTCCACCGCAGAAAAAGCAGAAAGGCGAGCGTCGTCAGCAAAAATACCGTTACGATGATGCCTAAAAAATCAAAAAAATCCGCCCCGCCGTAATCGTTCCCCAAAACGCATACGACCGCCAAACTTACGGCGAAAAGCAGGCAATACGCAAATACCGTTATGCGGAAAACCTGCCGCTTGTCGTCGGAGAGGGTACACCTCTCCGCTGTTTTTGCCCGCAAGATCAAAAAGGCGGCAATACCGCCCAGACCAAACAGCGCGGACAGTATGAACATGGTTACGGACAGCGGAACATATTCGCCGTAATAATCGGCGCGCAACACGAAAAAACCGACCAGAAATAAAATCGCGGCAAAAAGCAAAGCGGAGACAAATATGATTTCCGCCGTCTTCATCTCCGCCCGACATTTACGATTCGCCGGCGTTTTTACGGTTTCGCGCGGTTCGGCCTCCCCTCCGTTTTTTTCTGTTTCGTTCGATCCCGGGAACAGCAGCTCTTGCGGCGCAATGTTCAGCGCGGTGCACAGTGCAGGCAAAAACGAAGTATCGGGCAGGCTGCGCCCCGTTTCCCATTTTGAAACGACTTTCGCGCTGACCCCTATTTTTTGCGCCAGCTGTTCCTGCGTAAATCCGAGCGCTCTTCTCCGAGCGGCGATCACGTCTTTCATTTCCGTCATAGAACCGTCTCCTTTCAGAAAGGTACCTCTATTATACAACCCAAACGCATGCAGACGCAAACTTTTCCGCTCTCTGTTTTGTAGAAGCCATGCTACAATTCGGATACCGCTCTTCGGACCGCCGTCCGGCGCGCCGTATCGGGGATAAAAATACCGCAAAAATGGATTTGAAATACCTGCCCGCAGCAGGCGGGCCGCCGTTGAAAAAGGCGGCCGCTTTCCGGCCGCCTTTATTCGAATTATTTATGCTTTCTGTCGACATACGAAGTATGCAGAATCTCGTGCGCCTTGTGCGAGCCCGGCTCGCCGAAGAACTCCTTGTACAGGCGCTGCACGCCCTCGTTTTCGTGGCTCTTGCGGATCTGCGATTTTTTGTCTTCATCGTAGAGCGCCTTGGCGCGCTTGGAGCGCAGATCTACCTGACGGCGCGTATACGCGCTTTGGATGGGCTGGCCGCCGCCGTTGACGCAGCCGCCGGGACAGCACATGACTTCCACGAACGTATAGTCGCATTCGCCCTTTTTGATCTTTTCGCAAAGCTGTTTTGCGTTCGTAAGGCCGGACGCCACGGCAACTTTGACTTTGACGCCGTTCAGATCGTATTCCGCTTCCTTGATGCCCTTGATGCCGCGCACTTCCTTGAATTCGACGTCGCCGAGCGGTTTGCCCGTGATCGTTTCCGCCGCGGTGCGGAGCGCCGCTTCCATAACGCCGCCCGTCGCGCCGAAAATGACGCCCGCGCCCGTAAATTCGCCGAGCGGGTTATCGAAGGTGCCGTCGGGCAGTTCGCTGTACAAAATACCCGAATTCTTGATCATCTTGGCAAGTTCGCGCGTGGTGAGGACCGCGTCGATGTCGGGATAGCCGCTCGCATTCTCATTGTCGCGCGTCCTTTCGAACTTCTTCGCCGTGCAGGGCATGACGCCGACGACGTAGATGTTCTTCGGATCGATGCCCTCTTTCTGCGCCCAATAGGTCTTGACCGTGGCGCCGAACATCTGCATGGGCGATTTGCAGGAAGAGAGATTGGGGATAAGCTCGGGATAGTAATATTCGACATAGCGGATCCAGCCGGGGGAGCAGCTCGTGAACATCGGGAGCTTGCCGCCCTCTTTTACGCGGTGGATGAGCTCGTTCGCCTCTTCCATGATGGTGAGGTCGGCGCCGAAGTTGACGTCGAATACCTTGTCAAAGCCGAGCATGCGCATGGCGGTGAACATCTTGCCCTCGGTATTGGTGCCGATGGGATAGCCGAACTCTTCGCCGATGGCGGCGCGGACGGCGGGAGCCGCCGCGACGACCACGACCTTTTCGGGATTGTTGATCGCGTCGCGGACGTTATCGATCTCTTCGCGCTCGTGCAGCGCGCCCGTCGGGCAGACCGCTACGCACTGGCCGCACGCCACGCAGGGCGCGTCGGCAAGGTCGGATTCGAACGCGCAGGCAATGTGCGTGTTGAACCCGCGGCGGGCGGGAGAGATGACGGCGACTTCCTGCACGTGCTTGCACACCGCAACGCATCTGCGGCAGAGTATGCATTTTTCATTGTCGCGCACGAGGTAACTCGTGGAAAGATCCTGCTCGCATTTCGTGCGTTCGCCCTGGAAGCGGTTCTCGTCGCAGCCGTATTCGTTGGAAAGTTTCTGCAGTTCGCAGTTGGTGCTGCGCACGCAGGAAAGGCATTCCCGTTTATGGTCGGAAAGAAGAAGTTCGAGCGTGGTCTTCCTCGACTTTCTGACCTTTTCGGTATTGGTAAATACTTCCATGCCCTCGTTTACGGGGTAAACGCAGGAGGCGACGAGGCTGCGCGCGCCCTTGACTTCGACCACGCAGACGCGGCAGGCGCCGATTTCGTTGATATCCTTCAGATAGCAGAGGGTGGGGATATTGATGCCCGCGACTTTCGCGGCTTCCAAAATGGTGCTCCCCTCTTTGACCTCTACGGGTATATTGTTTATTTTCAGATGTACCATAATAACTCTACCTCCCCGTTATGCCTTAATGATCGCGCCGAAACGGCATTTTTCCATACAGACGCCGCACTTGATGCACTTGGACGTATCGATGACATGCGGCTCTTTGACGGTGCCGCTGATCGCGCCGACGGGGCAGTTGCGCGCGCAGAGGGTGCAGCCCTTGCACTTATCCGCAACGATCTTGTATTTGAGAAGTTTTTTGCAGACGCCCGCGGGGCACGTTTTGTCGCGTACGTGCGCTTCGTATTCGTCCCGGAAATAATGCAGCGTGGAGAGCACGGGGTTGGGCGCCGTTTGGCCGAGGCCGCAGAGGGAGTTCTCTTTGATGTAATAGCAGAGCTCTTCCATCTTATCGAGATCTTCCATCGTGGCGGTGCCGTCGGTAACTTTGCAGAGCATTTCGTACAGGCGCTTGGTGCCGATACGGCAGGCCGTGCACTTGCCGCAGCTCTCGTCTACCGTGAATTCGAGGAAGAATTTCGCGATATCGACCATGCAGTTGTCTTCGTCCATGACGATCAGGCCGCCCGAACCCATCATCGAGCCGATGGCGATGAGGTTGTCGTAGTCGATGGGCGTATCGATGAGGTGCGCGGGGATGCAGCCGCCCGAGGGGCCGCCCGTCTGCGCCGCCTTGAATTTTTTGCCGTTCGGGCAGCCGCCGCCGATATCGTAAATGATCTCGCGCATGGTGGTGCCCATCGGGATCTCGACAAGGCCCGTGTTATGGATCTTTCCGCCGAGCGCGAACACCTTGGTGCCGCGGCTCTTTTCGGTACCCATGGAAGCGAACCAGTCGGCGCCCTTCAAAATGATCTGCGGAACGTTTGCGTACGTTTCGACGTTGTTCAAAATCGTGGGCTTTCCGAACAGGCCCTTGACCGCCGGGAACGGAGGACGGGGACGGGGTTCGCCGCGATGCCCTTCGATGGAGGTCATGAGAGCCGTCTCTTCCCCGCAGACGAACGCGCCCGCGCCGAGACGGATATCCAGGTCGAAATTAAAGCCCGAATTGAAGATGTTTTTGCCGAGAAGCCCGTATTCGCGCGCCTGCTTGATGGCGATGGTGAGGCGCTGTACGGCGATCGGGTATTCCGCGCGGACGTAGATGTAACCCTGGTCGGCGCCGATGGCGTACGCCGCGATCGCCATCGCTTCGATGACGGCGTGCGGGTCGCCTTCGAGAATGGAGCGGTCCATGAACGCGCCGGGATCGCCCTCGTCGGCGTTGCAGCAGACATACTTTACCCCATCGTCGCTCTGGGCCTCACAGGTAAACTGCCACTTCATACCGGTGGAGAAGCCGGCGCCGCCACGGCCGCGCAGACCCGATTTGGAAATGACGTCGATGACGTCCTGCGGGGTCATTTCGGTCAAAACCTTGCCGAGCGCTTCGTACCCGTCGTATGCGATGTATTCCTCGATCTTTTCGGGGTTGATGACGCCGCAGTTGCGCAGGGCCACGCGGTGCTGTTTTTTATAGAAATTCGTATCGTTGAGCGCCTTGATGTTGCCGCCTTCGTCGACCGTCTCTTTGTACAGAAGGCGGGTAACGATGCGCCCCTTGATGATGTGTTCGTTTACGATCTCGTCGACGTCTTCGACTTTGACCTGCGAATAGAACGCCCCTTCCGGATACACGATCATGATCGGGCCGAGCGCGCACAGGCCGAAGCAGCCCGTTTTCGTAACGTGCACTTCGTTTTCCAGCCCCTCTTTTTTGATGCGCTCGACGAGAGCGTCGTATATTTTCATCGAATTGCCGGAGGTACAGCCCGTACCGCCGCAAACCAGTATATGCGATCTGAACATTAAATCTTTTTCCTCCGCCTTAGTTCTCGCCGATCAGGTAATCCCGGCAGGGATTCCCGTTCACGACGTGGTCGTTGATGACCTTCCGCGCCTTATCCGCCGTCATATGTACATACGTATATTTCTGTCCGTCTTTGAATACTTCGACGATGGGTTCCAGACGGCACATGCCGATGCAACCCGTCTGCGAAATGCTGACGTTGTGCAGCTGACGTTTTTCCGCTTCGTCCAAAAGCGCGTCGAGCACGGGGCGCGCGCCCGCGGCGATGCCGCACGTCGCCATGCCGACCTTGATCACCGTTTCGTCGGCCCCCGCAACGCT
>CALVXE010000031.1 GCA_944368795.1 uncultured Clostridia bacterium
CTGTACAAATGTCCTCCGCCTTCGCCGACCGATGTTGCGGAGCATTTCGGGTTCAGCCCCATATATCTGGAACGGCTGTTCAAGCGGCATGTGGGGGAAACGATGCGCTCGTATATACTTCGGCAGAAATATGCGTTTGCCTGCCGTTTTCTTGCCGATATCGACTTTTCGGTCGAGGAAATCGCCCGTAAAGTAGGGTACGGCGACGCGAAAGGGCTGATCGTGCTGTTTGCGAAATTCGGAACGCTGACGCCGCTGGCGTACAGAAAACAGATCCGCGGCCGTTGAGAATGCCGGAAAAGAAGGCAAATTTTCCTGTGCGGCGGCAGACTTTCGAAAATTTCACGCCTGTCAAGTAAAAATGCTTGACAGGCGCTTTTTTTTCGGGTATAATACCCGCGATATAAGGGCGCGGGGCACGGAAGCGCCGCGCAAAAAATGTTTTTAAAGGAGCACAATCATGGCAGTAAAAATGAGACTTACGAGACTGGGCGATAAAAAATCTCCCTTTTATCGTATCGTTGTGGTAGACAGCAGAAAGGCCCGCGACGGAGAGTATATCGAAAAGATCGGGCATTACAACCCCACTTCGCAGCCCGAAGAGATCGTGATCAACGCGGATAAGGCGAAGGATTGGCTTTCGAAAGGCGTTCAGCCCACCGAAACGGTGAAAACTCTTCTCATCCGCGAAGGGATCCTCGAAAAGCCCGCGAAACTTTCGGCGCCCCGCACGAAGACCCGCAAGAAAAAGTAATTTGAGGGGAGGCGCGGAAAATGCTGGAACTCGTCAAATACGTCGTAGAGCAGTTCGCCGAATATAAAGACGCCATAGAATATCAGGAAAACGAAAAGGGAAATACGACCGAGATCGTCGTCCTTCTCGAAGAATCGGATATGGGCAAAGTGATCGGCAAACAGGGCAAGATCGCGAAGGCGCTGAGAACGCTGGTTCGCTGCGCTTCCGCCAAAGAAGGCAAAAAATACAACATCGAAATCAAAGAAAAAGCAAAAGCCGAATAATTCTTCGGCTTTTTTCTTAATTGTTACGGCGAACGGGCGGAGATCCGATGCCGAAAGCGGTGCGGGCGGCGGTGCGATCCGGCCCGTACGCGGCGGACCGGCGCTTTGACGGACGGCAGAAGAATCCCGCAAAGTTCGGCGCAAAGGAGGAACGGTTATGACTGATACCATTGTGATCGGCGAAATACTCAAGCCGCAGGGGATCCGCGGTGAGCTGAAGGTGAAACCGCTGCTCGACGATATTGCGGACATCAAGAGCTTTAAGCGCGTATTTATCGGAGGCAGGGAGTATAAAGTGTTGTCCGTGCGCACCGATTCTGCGGCGGCATACCTCGCTTTGAGCGGCATAGCCGACCGCAACGCGGCCGAATTGTTCCGGGGGAAGGAGGTCGAGGCGCTGCGGAGCGACGCCCCCCCGCTCGAAGAAGGACGGTACTATATCGTGGATATCGTGGGGTGTGCCGTCGTTACGGAATCGGGGGAACGCCTCGGCGAAATCGCGGACGTTCTGCCCGCGCATACGGATATTTATGTGATGAAGCGGGGCGAAAAGGAGTTTATGTTCCCGGCGGCGGAGGGCGTCGTATTGGGCGCCGATATCGATAAAAAAATCGTAACAGTAAGCGGCAAACGGATCGGCGAAGTTTTGGTGGAACAATGAAACGGGACAAGGGGGCTTTTCGGGTCGCGGGTAAAGGTGCAAAGGAACTCGGCCGCTGAGCGAATGTTTTTGTGCGAGAAAGAGCAGGAATAAACCATGAAAATCGATATTTTGACGCTGTTTCCCGAGATGTTTGCGCCCATGCGGGCGAGCATTTTGGGAAGGGCGCAGAAAGAAAATAAAATAGAGATCAACGTGGTCAACATCCGCGATTACACCGAGGACAAGCATTTAAAGTGCGACGATTACCCCTTCGGCGGCGGTGCGGGCATGGTGATGACGGCGCAGCCCATAGGTTCGGCAATCGAGGCGCTCGACCCCGAACACAGGGCGCGGCGCATCTATATGTCCCCGAAAGGTGAGACGTTCCGCCAGCAGAAGGTGTTCGAACTTCTGAATTACGATCATCTCATCTTGCTGTGCGGGCATTACGAGGGGGTGGACCAGCGCGCCATCGACCTGTTCATCGACGAGGAGATCAGCATCGGCGATTACGTGCTGACGGGCGGCGAACTTCCCGCGATGGTCGTTGCCGACTGCCTTGCGCGGTACGTGGACGGGGTGATCAGCACTTCGTCTTTGGTGCAGGAGAGCTTTTCGGAAAATCGGCTGGAATATCCGCAGTACACCCGCCCCGTCGAGTACCGCGGCCTGACGGTGCCCGAGGTTCTGCGCAGCGGAAACCATGCGGAGATCGACAAGTGGCGGCGGGAGCAATCGGAAAAGCTCACGCGCGAAAAGCGGCCGGATTTAATTAGTTCGCAAAATTTGTTTTGAGCTGACAAAACAAAATGGGCGAGAAATACAGAGGTTTTATGAAACACATTCAATGGTTCCCCGGCCACATGACGAAGGCGATGCGCATGATGGAAGAGAGCGTCGGCCTTGTGGACGGCGTGATCGTCGTGCTGGACGCGCGCGCGCCCGCGGCAACGTACAACCGAAATCTCGCAAAGCTGTTCGGAACGAAGCCCGCACTGTATATCCTGAATAAGAGCGATCTGGCGGACGACAGAAAGACGGACGCTTTTCTTGCGGCGTTTGCGCGGAGAGGCTGTTTTGCGATGAAGTGTTCGGCGAATGCGCCGGGGGCGGCAAAACAGATCGGCGCGCGGTTTTCCGCCGTGCTGCGCGAAAAGCTCGAGAGGGACGAAAAGCGCGGCGTTTCGCGGCCTTTGAAATGGATGGTCGCGGGGATCCCGAACACGGGCAAAAGTTCGGTCATCAACGCGCTCAGCGGGCAGAAACGCGCGGTTACGGGAGACAAGGCGGGCGTCACGCGCGGCAAGCAGTGGATCCGCTGCGAGGGCTTCGAGCTGTTGGATACTCCCGGTACGATGCCCCCTTCGTTTGAAAATCAGACGCTTGCGCGGCACCTCGCGTATATCGGCAGCATCAACGACGATATTTTGGATATGGACGACGTCGCTCTCGAACTGCTGCGCGAAATCTCGCTGACGTATCCGTCGTATTTGACCGATCGGTACGGGATCACGGACTTTTCTTCCCCGCTGGGAATGTACGAGGAAGTGTGCCGCCGCCGCGGTTTTATGCTGCGCGGCGGGGAATTCGATTACGAGCGCGGCGCGAAGGCGATCGTGGACGATTTCCGCAAAGGCAGAACGGGCAGGATCACTTTGGAGAGCGCGGAGGAGTATGCCGATCTGCTCCCGGAGGGGAAGCAATGAAGGGGGAAAGAGCGGATAAACTGGCATTCGAGCGGGAGATGCTCGCGCTCGGCGCGGAGTACATAGCCGGGGTGGACGAAGCGGGCAGGGGTCCGCTTGCGGGCCCGGTGGTATGCGCGGCGGTGATCATGCCGCTCGGCGAAGGCGAGCTGATCGAGGGCGTCGACGACAGCAAAAAGATCAAGGAAAGCGAGCGCGAGCGGCTGGCGGCGCTGATACGCGAAAGGGCGGTCGCCTATAAAATCTGCGAGGCGGACAGCGAGACGATCGACCGCATAAATATTTTGGAAGCGACGAAGCAGTGCATGAAGCGGTGCGTGGAAGGGCTTTCCGTGCAGCCGGACGTCGTGTTTACGGACGGGGATTTCAAGATCGGGATCCGCCTTCCGCAGCAGAGCATTGTAAAGGGAGACGCGCTTTCGTACAGCATCGGCGCGGCGAGCATCCTGGCAAAGGTATACCGCGACGGGCTCATGCGCGAATTGGATAAAAAATATCCGCAGTACGGGTTCGCCAAACACAAGGGGTACGGCACGAAGCAGCACATTGAAGCGATCAGGGAGCACGGATTATGCGAAATTCACCGCAGGACGTTCGTAAAAAAGCTCTCGGCAGGGCCGGAGAAAAGCGGGGAGCGAAATACTTGAAAAAGAGAGGATACAAGATCCTCGCGACCAATTACCGCACGCCCTTCGGCGAAGCGGACATCGTGGCAAAAGAGGGGGATACCGTCGTCTTTTGCGAGGTGAAAACGCGGTCGGGCGACCGGTTCGGCACGCCGGCGGAAGCGGTGGGGCCGGATAAGCGCCGCAGGTATATGCAGATCGCCCGGTATTACCAGATGAATGCGGGCGAAGAGGTGAACGTCCGGTTCGACGTTCTGGAAGTATCGGAAGGGGAGATCAATCACATAATTTCCGCGTTCGAAGCGTGATCCGCCGTCCGGGACCTTCCGGAAGGTTCCCCGCAAGTATTTTTTTGATAAAAAAGGCGGTTGGGTGCGGAAAATTTTGAAAAAATGCGGATTCGGCTGCAAAAACGGTTGCGCCGCATGCGCGTTTATGGTAAAATAACAAAAGACTTCGGGCGGTCCTCTGGCAAACGGCCACGAACGCTTAGTAACGATGGAGGTAAAGTCGATGAAAGGATTGATCGAAGCGATCGAGAAAGAGAATCTGAAAGACAGCGTTCCCGCTTTCAACGTAGGCGACACCGTAAAAGTCAGCGTAAAAGTCGTCGAGGGCACGCGCGAAAGATTGCAGGCGTTCGAAGGCGTCGTGATCGCGAAGAAGAACGGCGGCATCCGCGAGACATTTACGGTAAGAAGGCTTTCTTACGGCGTAGGCGTCGAGAGGACGTTCCCCGTGCATTCCCCGAAAATTGCGGGGATCACCGTTATCCGCAAGGGTAAAGTCCGCAGGGCAAAATTGTATTATCTGCGCGGCCGTACCGGCAAAGCGGCAAAAATCAAAGAAGTTCGTTAACGGACGTCTGCGGATTGTTCCGCGGCGAAGGGGAGCGCTCCGCTCATCCGAAATATTCGGAAGGCGGGGCGCTCCCTTTTTTCGGCGGAAAACGCTTCTCCGCAGGCCCGTGCGGGGAAGCGGACAAAAATTCCTCGTGCGTAATTTGTGAAAAAATGCAAAAAGATGTTTACAGAAACGCGTTTTTGCGGTATAATGAAATATACAAGATTTGAAAAACGGACGGAGATGCTATGGCAACGATCAAAACGAGCAAGAAAGAAAAGGTCAACTCTTTTTTTGCAAAGTATTCGAAGTGCGCGAAGGCGGCGGCAATCGTCGTTCTCGCATTCTTCGTGTTGGGGGCGTGTACGATCGGCGGTTTCGATTCGCCGGGAAAGTCGTATTTTGCGGCGGGCGATTCCACGGCTGTGATCTACCTCGATTACAACGACGATTCCGGTTCTGCGGTCGCGCTCGATAAAATTTACCTGAACGTCGGGGCAATTTACGGAGATGTGGGGGCCGACAGCACGATCACTTTCCGCCACGCTTCGGCGACGCTCTCTTCGCTGAGCTGGAGCACCAGCAGCTTGGGAAGCCTGAAGCTCGGCAACCTGTATTCGACCACGGCGGACGTCGTGCTGAACGCCAACTACAACTGGATCAAGGCGTTCGATCTGACCGAATCTGGCAAATCGGTTTCGACCACGCGGAAGATCATTCAGATGAGTTTCCCCGGCGACATGCTGGTGAACGAAGTCGTGTTCGTCGATAAAAACGGGGACGTGATCCCCGCATACACTTCGTGGGACGACGTGCGCGGCTTTATTTCGGAGAGCAATCATTCCGTGTACAGGGATATATTCAATGCCAACGACAAGCGCGAAGGGGTGGAGAACCTTCTCGACGCGCAGGAAAATTATAAAACGGGCAGCACGGTCTATTCCAATTTCACGCAGGACGAGATGTATACGCTGATGCAGATCGACGGTATCCTGCTCGGCAACCGCACGGTGGAGGATAACTATATCACCGGCACCGATTCCGGCCCGCTTGCGCCGCTGCTTTCGATGGTCGGCGTGCTCGTGTTCGGCAAGAGCAAATTCGGGCTGCGCATCATGTCGGTGCTGTTTACGGCGGCTCTCATAGCCGTGGCGTATCTGTTCGGGAAAAGGCTGTTTAAGAGCGACGCGTTCGGCCTCCTGTTCGCCGTTTTGGCGGCGGGCGGCGGGCTTGCCCTGACGGTGGGCCGGCTGGGGCTGTATTTCCCCTTCCTCGCCCTGTTCGCCGCGTTGGCTTACTATTTTATGTTCAAGTTTTTCGAAAACGGCATTTCCGACGAAAGTCCCGTGAAATCGGGATGCAACGTCCTCGTATCGGGGTTGATGTTCGCGCTCGCGTTCGCGGTGGATCCGAAGGCCGTTTACCTCGCCATCGGGCTGATCGCGCTGCTCGGGTTGGGCGCGGTGAAGCAGGCGCGGCGGCATTCCGAAGAGCTGCGCGCGGCGCGCAAAGAGATGAGCGATAAGAATCTGCGCGAACCGTCCGGCGCCGTCATGCAGGAAAACATCGACGCCTGCGAACGGAAGGAACGGGCGCTCCGCTCGGCATACGTGTACAATTCGAAGATCATGTACGTGTTCTTCTTCGTCGCCTTTATCGCCGCATCGGTGCTGTTTTACGTGCTCGCTTCTCTGCCGTCTTACTATTCCTATGTTAGGCTGTACGAAGCGGACCCCGAAAATCCCGTTCTCGGTATTTTCCGCCTGATCGGCAACGCGATGGCGGACGCCTTCGGTTCGGGCGGCGTAACGCAGTTTACGGAGGGCAACGCGATGTCCGCGTTCGGCTGGTTCATCGGGCTGAAGGGCGCCACGCTGTATTCCTCTTCCACCGATTCCGTCTATTCCGCGCTCAACGCGCAGTTCAACGTCGCCATGGCGATCACGGCGGCGGTCGGGTTCGTGTTCACTTCCGCGTATGCGATCTTGTACGCGGTAACGGGCGGCGCAAAAGGCTCGTATGCTTCGAAGCACTCGCCTGTCATCCTGCGCGCATATGCGGTGCTTGCTCTCGGGTTGGTCTGTTCTCTGCTCCAGTTCGTGTTCGTGGGGAACGTGAGCGCGGTGCAGGGCTACCTGTTCGATTTCTTCTATACGGGATTCATCGTTTTGATGTTCTACACTTCGTACGTGCATGACGGCAGCAAAAAATCGCTCGTATTGGGCGTGCCGATGAATACGACGGCGAAGGTGATGGCGGCCGTGCTCGCCGTGTATGCGGTGATATTCGCGCTGTCCGTGCCCATGTATTTCGGGATCCCGCTCGCGGCGGCGGCCGCGACCGGCATGTTCGGATGGACAACTTTTTTGAATAACGGTTATTACAGGATATAAACTTTGCAATTTCCGCGGCGCGTATGCGGCGCGGAAATTTTTTTGACCGAAGGAGACAGATATGCTTTCGAAGGTGATCAGTTTTGCGCTTTCCGGGCTGGACGGGCTCCCCGTCGAGGTGGAGACGGACATCAACAACGGGCTGCCATCCTACGAACTGGTGGGGCTTCCGGACGCGGCGGTGAAAGAGAGCCGCGAACGGGTGCGCTCCGCTTTGAAAAACAGCGGCAGAAAATTCCCCGCACAGAAAATCACGGTGAATCTGGCCCCCGCGGATATCAAAAAGGAGGGCTCGTATTTCGACCTGGCCATCGCCGTCGGCATTTTAAAGGCTACGGAACAGCTGGTCGGAGCGGACTGCGCCGGGATCGTCTTTTTGGGGGAACTGGCGCTCGACGGGGCACTGCGCCCGGTGGCCGGCATTCTGCCTCTCCTGATTTCGGCAAAGGCGCGCGGATATAAGAGCTTTATCCTGCCCGCGGGGAACGCCAACGAAGCCGCCTATATCGGCGGCGTGGAGATATTTGCGGCGCGCACGTTGACGGAAGTGGTCGACCATCTGAGCGGTTTGGCGCGTATGGCTCCGCTGCAGACGGCGCAATACGGCGGCGCGGGCGCGCAGAAGTACAAGGCGGACCTCGCGTTCGTGAAGGGGCAGGCGGTCGCGCGGCGCGCGCTGGAAGTGGCGGTGAGCGGCGGGCACAACATCCTGCTCGTGGGGCCTCCGGGAACGGGCAAAACCATGCTCGCGCGCTGTATCCCCACGATCATGCCGGACATGACCTTCGAGGAGGCGCTGGAAGTAACGAAGATCCATTCGGTCGCGGGCATCCTGAACGAGGAGGGGATCGTGTCTCTGCGCCCGTTCCGCACGCCGCACCATACGGCGACGACCGTTTCGCTGTGCGGGGGAGGGAACAGGACGGTCAAGCCGGGCGAGATCAGCCTGGCGCACAACGGCGTTCTGTTCCTCGACGAGATGCCGGAATACCACCGTTCCGCGCTCGAAGCGCTGCGCCAGCCGCTCGAAGACGGCTGCATTACCGTAACGCGCAGCGGCGGGGCGGTTACCTTTCCCGCGAACTTTATTCTGTGCGCGAGCATGAATCCCTGCCCCTGCGGCAATTACGGCAGTGCGGACAAGGTGTGCACCTGCACTCCCGCAGCTATCCATAAGTACCGCTCCCGCATCAGCGGCCCGCTGTTGGACCGCATCGACATTCAGGTGGAAGTGGATTCGGTGAAGTACGACGATCTCGTTTCCAAACAGGAAGAGGAGAGCTCCGCCTGCGTAAAGGCGCGCGTCGAGCGCGCGCGGGAGGTGCAGAGGCGGAGGTTCGAGGGCACGGATATCCGCACGAACGCGGATATGAGCGAGCGGGAACTGCGGGACTTCTGCGCCCTTTCGCCCGAGTGCGAAAAGATTTTGCGGCTTTCCTTCGAGCGGCTGAAACTTTCGGCGCGGGCGCGTTCGCGCATCGTAAAAGTGGCGCGCACCGTCGCGGATCTGGAAGGGGCGGAACGCATTTGCCCCGCCCATATTCTGGAAGCGGTGTCCTACCGCAGTTACGACAATTTCGGCTGAGCCGGGCGGGCCGCATTCGCGCGAAAGCCGTTCGGATATTTGAAACCGCGTGGGGGAAGGAGAGATGCCCTATACCAAGGAAGAAAAGGCGGAGATCTGGCTGGATTCTTTCCGTTTCGATTATGCGAAGAAGGCGCAGATTTACAAAACTGCGCCCGACGCGTATTCGCTCGTCGAACATTTCGAAAAGTATCGGCCGAAGATCGCGGCGGCGGCGGGCGAAGACTCTTGCCGCAAAATGGAAGAATCGCTGCGTTCAGCAGACTATATGCACGCTTTGCTGCAGACGTATACGCAAAAAAGGATACGCTGCGTCTGTTTTTCTTCGGAGCTGTATCCGGAAGAACTGCGCCAACTGCCCGACCCGCCCCTCGTTTTGTACTGCCGCGGAAACGCGGAGCTTCTGCGCGAGAGGAAGTTTGCCATCGTCGGCTCGCGCCGCACCCAGCCGCAGATCCTGCGCTTGTCTGTTGAATGTTCCCGCGCCCTCCGGGCGCATTTTGTCATCGTAACGGGGCTTGCCGACGGGGGAGACAGCGCGGCGGCCGCGGGCGCGCTGGAAAGCGGAAAGCTGATTTCCGTGCTCGCGTACGGCTTCGACCACGTGTATCCCGAATGCAACCGCGGATTGTTGGAAAAAATTGAAGAGAAGGGTTTGGCCGTTACCGAATATCTTCCGTGCGAGGCGCCGCGCGGCTATCTGTTCCCGGCGCGCAACCGCATCATTGCCGGGCTTGCGGAGGGCGTTTTGGTCGTGAGCGGCGGCGAGAAGAGCGGCACGCGCATCACGGCCGATCATGCCTATTCCTACGGCAAAGACGTGTTCGCGTTTCCCTATGCGCCGGGCGTGGAATCGGGCGCCGGGTGCAACGCGATCATCAAAGAATATGCGAAATTGACCGATAATTTAGTTGACATTGCCTCCGCTTTTGGTATAAACTTGACCGCAACGGAAGAAATCGAACTCACGCAGGCGGAACTTGCCGTATACAATATTATAAAAGAGGGAGAAACGCACGTTGCGCGCATTCTGGAACTGACCGGTCTCAAAGCGCACGAGCTGCCTGCGATCCTCACCCTGCTGGAAATGAAAAATCTGATCGTTTCCTGCGGCGGGAACCGATACGCGGCGATCAAATAGCCGAAAAGTTCTGCCGAGGCGAAGTTCTTTTTTGCACGGGCGGAGGATTTTCGATATCGCTCCGTTCGGTGCGCGCTCTCAATTTTTTCGGCGTCGCGCGGCGGGGCGTTTCTTTCGGATTGCGGAAAATCGCAGGCGGCATCCCGCCGAGATTCTCGTGGACAAAGGAGTTTTCCTATGGATTTAATCATCGTCGAATCGCCTTCGAAGGCGAAAACCATTTCCAAATATTTAAAGGGGAAGTACCGCGTGGACGCTTCGGGCGGGCATGTGCGCGATTTGCCCGAAAAGCGGCTGGGGGTGGACATCGACAAGAATTTCGAACCGACTTACGTCATCAATCCCGATAAAAAGCAGGTGATCAAGCGCCTTTCGGAAGAGGCGGCGAAGGCGGAAAACGTATACCTCGCGACCGACCCGGACCGCGAGGGCGAGGCCATTTCCTGGCATCTGAAAAACGTATTGAAACTGAAAGAGGGGAAGAATTACCGCATCGAATTCAACGAAATTTCGCCGACGGCGGTAACCAACGCCCTCAAGCATCCGCGCGAGATCGATTACAATCTCGTCGACGCGCAGCAGGCGCGCCGCGTGCTCGACCGCCTTGTGGGTTACAAACTTTCGCCTCTGCTGTGCAAGCGGATCCATTCGGGGCTTTCCGCGGGGCGGGTGCAGTCGGTCGCCCTGCGGCTGATCGTGGACAGGGAGCGCGAAATTCAGGCGTTCGTGCCCGAAGAGTACTGGAATCTGACGGCGGAACTGCAGGATAAACCCAAAACATATGCGCCCTTCAAAGCGCTGCTGACCGAAAAGGGCGGCAAAAAATACAAGCCGTCGAGCGCGGAAGAGAGCGAGGCCGTGCGCGCTGCGTTGGGAGACAATCCCTATATCGTTTCCGAAATCAAAAAGAGCCTTGCGAAGTCGCACGCGCCCGCGCCGTTCACTACCTCCACGCTGCAGCAGGACGCTTCGAACAAGTTCGGCATGACCTCCCCGGAAGTCATGCTCGTGGCGCAGCATTTATACGAGGGCGTCGACACCGAAAAAGAAGGGCATATCGCGCTCGTTACCTATATCCGAACCGACTCGGTGCGCGTTTCCGCGGAGGCGCAGGCAAGGGCGCGCGAGTACATCTCCGAAAAATTCGGGAAGGAGTTCGTGCCCGAAAAGCCGAATTTTTATAAGTCGAAAAAGGACGCGCAGGACGCGCACGAATGTATCCGCCCCATCGATATGACCCGCACCCCCGAAAGTTTGAAGGGAACGCTGGACAAAAAGCATTACAACGTGTATAAGCTGATCTATGAGCGCTTTATGGCGTCGCAGATGAGCGAGGCCGTGTACAACAGCATGCAGATCAAGATCAAGAACGGCGAATACGGCTTTAAGGCGAGCGGCAGGACGCTGAAATTCGCGGGCTTTACGGCCGTATACCAGGAGATCAAAAAGGAGGACGAAGAGGGCGAAAACGGGAAACTTCTGCCCGACCTCAAGGAGGGGGAAGAGCTCGACCTCATCAAGCTGACTTCCGAGCAGAAATTTACCAAGCCGCCCCAGCGCTATACCGACGCGTCGCTCGTCAAGGCGATGGAAGACAAGGGGATCGGCCGTCCTTCCACCTATGCGAGCATCATTTCCGTGCTCACGCGGCGGAAATACGTTACCAAAGACGGGAAGTACATGGTGCCGACGGAAGTCGCCTTCCAGATCACCGACCTTCTGATGAAATATTTTACCGACATCATGGACGTGGGATTCACCGCGAAGATGGAGGACAAACTGGATAATATCGAGGACGGCGGCACCGACTGGCATACGATCATTGCCGATTTTTATCCGCCGTTTGCCGAAAAGCTGGTGTTTGCCGCCAACGACGGCGACGAGCCGACGGATATCATCTGCGAAAAGTGCGGGCACCCGATGATCCGCAAGAGCGGGCGGTACGGGAAATTTCTCGCCTGTTCCAATTATCCGGCGTGCTCGAACATCAAGAGCGAGGGGGCGGAGGTTTCCGCGACGAAATGCCCCAAGTGCGGGGCGAATATGGTGGTCAAGAGCGGAAAATACGGGAAGTTCCTCGCTTGCCCCAATTACCCCGAATGCAACGCCATCTTGCCGTACGACAGCGAAGTTTCCAAGGAAAAGTGCCCCAAGTGCGGCGAATTTATGATCTTCCGCAAGGGGAGATACGGCAAATACCTCAGCTGCCCCAAGTGCGGCACCAATCAGCCCGTATCGGAACTGGCAGGCACCTGCCCCGTGTGCGGCGCACCGACGCGGCGCATGAAGAGCAAGGCCGGCAAGATCTTTTACAGCTGCTCCAAATATCCGCAGTGCACAT
>CALVXE010000032.1 GCA_944368795.1 uncultured Clostridia bacterium
CGGCGCGGGCTTTTTGCCCGCGCCGCCGCATACTCATCCCTTGAAGGGAAATTATTTTCTGTTTTCCAAAACCTTGCGGTCGATTTTGCCGATCAGGTTCACCGGCAGTTTTTCTTCAAACACGATCTCTTTCGGCACCGCGTACGATATCAGTTTGCGGCGGCAGGTTTCGAGGATCTCGCGCTCGCATGCCGCGCGGTCTGTGCCCTCCCTGCATTCGACGAACAGCCGCACCACTTGCCCCTTCACCGTATCGGAAATCCCCACGGCGCACGCTTTGCGCACGCCCGAAACTTCGCACGCGGCGGCTTCGATTTCGGAAGGATAAACGGGCACGCCGCTCACCTTGATCATATTCTTTATGCGCTGTTTAAAGTACAGGTAACCGTCTGCGTCCACCCAACCGTAATCGCCCGTTTTCAGCCATCTGCGGCCGCCGATCGTCTCAAACGGCGAATATTCTTCGTTCAGATATCCGATCATAAACTGGTCGGTATCCAAATAAATTTCGCCCACCGCCCCCGCGGGGAGCTCCGCGCCGTCTTTCATTATTTTCACGGCCGTATTCGAAAGCGGGTATCCGATGGAATTTTCGCGGTGATGGGCAAGCGTGTTCACGAGGCAGACGGTAACCGTTTCCGTCAAACCGTACCCCACATACATGCGCGCACGGCTTCCGCCCCGTTCCAGCGCCGCGTTAAAATCGTCGATAAGCTGCTGCGGAACGCTGTCTCCGCCGACGTATACGTCTTTAATGTTGGAAAGGTCCGCATTCACGAACGCCTTTTCGCCCAAAAGTTTCAAAAACATGGTCGGAACGCCCGTAAGGATGTTCGCCTTTCCCTTCACGATCTGCTTTGCGCTCATCTTCGGGCTGAACTGGATGCACATGATATTCGTGCGGCGCATCAGCATGCACATATGCATATTGATGCACAGGCCGAACCCGTGGAAGATGGGCAAAACGTTATACAGCGCGCGATACATTTGGATCGGCTCGCTCAAAAATTCCTCCGCTTTCGCGCACAGCGTATTGAACACGCGGTTGTTGTGTGCGATGATCTTCGGCTCCCCCGTCGTGCCGCCGCTCGCGAGGTACACGGCCGCCTCGTTTTCGCCGAAGACCGCCGTCTGCGCCGACGGGTTTTTGCGGTTTTTCAAATATTTTTCGAAGGGAACATATCCGAACGCCGTGCGTTTTTTCGTAAGCCGATAATACGCTTTCGCCGCAGCCCCCATGTAGTGCGAGCTGTCGCTCAAAAGGGTCGGCACGCCGAAATCGTAACGGCCGCACTTGTACAGGTCGTAGATCAGCACAAGCTTGCTCGACGTCTTTTCAACGCTCTCTTTCAGCTTTTCGGGCGGAATAAACGGATGCACCAAATTTACCGCCGCACCCAGCTTGTTCGCCGCGTAAAAGCAAATAAGCGCCGCCGGCGAATTGGGCATGCACAGCGTTACCGTATCCCCTTTTCCGATCGAAAACTCGGCGGCAAGGTTATCGGCGAGAGTATCGATCCAGCGGTGCACGCGCGAAAAAGTATATTTTCTTCCGTAAAACGAAATCGCAACGGTAACGGCACTGCCGGAAATATTTTGGCGTATAGCCTCGTACATGGAACAATTTTCGGGTAGTTGCTTCATAAGTAGTCCTTGTCAGATATTCAGGCCGCCGCCTGAATTCTTTTTCGTATTATAAAAATGCCTTCGAAACGAACGCCGCAGCCGCCAACAGCACGGGGATCACGATCATGTGCGCGATGTAAATGACCGCGGCATGTCTTCCTAAAAAGCAGACGCCGCTGTTCCAAGCGCCGTCGAGCGGCGCAAAGGCATACTTCGCGCGGGTATGATAAACGATCCTGCCGATCAATCCGCCTAAAAGCACGGTCGCCGCAAAGGGCAGCAGAGGAAAGTAATCCCCCGAATAGCGCTCGAAGTTGAAATTGCCGTTGCTCGCGTCCGGCCGAATATACAAAAACACGGCGAGAAATTTATTCTCCTCAACGCCCGCCGCGCCCGTAAAATCCGAAACGACGTGCCCGTACCCTCCCTCGAAGGTAAAACTCGCAAGGCCGGATAAAGAAAAATACCAGAGCAAGAGCCCCGCGCCCACGAGCCCCGGCAAAAGCCGCAGCGCGCTCTTTACCCCGCGCCCGACGCGTCCCTCGCCCAAGCAGTCCCCCGCGGCAACGGCCGCATTGTCGAGAAAGGCGTACAAAAACACCGCGCAGGCCAGCATATGGATCACGCCGAACAGTACGGTCATGTTCGAGCCGGTAAACTCGCTCAAAAGGGAGGTTACCGCGGTTATGCCCAAAGCCACCAATCCGAGCGGAACGGCGCGGCGGAAATTTCCGCGCGTAAGGGTGCAGCTAACGCCGCACAGCAAAAAGAACAGCGTGATCACGATCCCGCGCGCATACAGGCGGACATTCCAGCTCCAATACGCGCGCCCGAGCTCTTCGCACTCCGCAAACAGCGTTGTGCCGAGCGTATCGTTGATGATGGGCATGATGTCCCACAGGCAATACATCAGGTGATCGAATACCATCAAAATCACACACAGCCCGCGGAGAAAGTCGATCTCCCAAAAGCGCCCCTCGCCCCTGCCGGAAAAGCGGCGCGTCATCTTTTTATATCCGGCGCTGCCCGGATCTTTTACGTTCACTCCGTTCAAGTACATCTATATCAGTGTATCATTTTGCGGCCGCTCTGTCAATCGCACGTACGAAAATCGCCGCAAAATTTACCCAACGTTCACTTTTTTACTGTTCGGCGCCGGAAAAAATTTCGCAAAGCGTTTCGCGGAGGGCCGCAAGCGTATCGCACGCGAACAGCCGGCTCCGCCACTGCGCGCAGCCCCGCATGCCGCGGATATAAAACGCCGCCATCTTGCGCATCTGCACGACGGTGAACTTTTCTCCGTAAAAGGGAAGCATGTCCGCGATCTGCGCCTCGATGGCGGCGCGCCTGTCCCATTCCGTTCCTTCTCCCGAAATTTCGGCAAACACGTGCGGGTCGTACATCGCCGCGCGCGCGATCATCACGCCGTCCGCGCCCGTTTCGCGCAGCATTTTCTGCGCGTCTTCGCGCGTAAATATCCCGCCGTTGGCGATCACGGGGATATCGACCGCCCGTTTTGCCGCCGCGATCGCGCCGAAGTCCGGTTCGCCCGCATAATACATGTCGCGCGTGCGCCCGTGCACGGTGATCATATCCGCGCCCGCGCCCGCACACATCTTCGCGAATTCGGCCGCAACGATCTTTCCCTTCTCCAAACCGATTCGGAATTTTACCGTAACCGCCTTTCCGCTCTTTTTGCAAGCGGCTATGATCTTCTCCGCGAGCGGCATATCGCCGAGCAGTGCGCTCCCCTCGCCGTTTTTGTATACTTTCGGCACAGGACACCCCATGTTGATGTCTACGATCTCAAAATCTTTCAAATCCTCGCTCTCGCAGGCGGCGCGCATGACAGCGGGGTCGTTCCCGAAGATCTGCGCCGCCGTCTGCGGCTCGTCCGCAGCTTTATAAAGCAGCGCCCGCGTCGCCGCATTGTTGAAGCGCAGGCCTTTGGCGCTCACCATTTCGGTAAAACACAGTCCCGCCCCGAAAGAATAGCAGAGCCTGCGGAACGCAAAATCGGTATATCCGGCGAGCGGCGCGCAGAAGAGATTGTTCCTGATTTTCGTTTTTCCGATCTGAATGCCGTCTCCGATCTCAGCGGTCGCGTTCGCCATACTCTTTCTTCGCCCTTTCGTAATATTGCCACAGTTCTTGCGGCGCGAGGTCCTTCATCGCCTTTCCGTCTTTCAAAATCAACGCTTCGGTCGCGCAAAAGCGCTCGATAAATTTTTTCGTGCTGTTTTGCAGGCTCTCTTCGCAGTCCGCGCCCGCAAGCCTTCCCACGTTTACCGCCGAAAACAGCAGATCGCCCGCCTCTTCGGAAATATGCGCCTCATTCCCTTCCGCAACAGCTTCGAGCAGTTCGCCGAGTTCTTCCTTTACCTTCTCGGCGGCTTCGGCCGCGTCTTTAAAATCGTAGCCGTATTTGGCCGCGCGCTTGGCGGCTTTCTGCGCGCGCATCGCCGCCGGGAATACTTTCGGCACGTCCCGCACGGTGTCCGACGCGGTCTTCTGCCCCTTTTCCACCGTCTTGTTTCGTTCCCAAACGGACAGCGCGCCCTCTTCGCTCTCCGCCCTGTCCTTCCCGAAAATATGCGAATGGCGGAATATCAGCTTGCGGCACACTTCGCTCAAAACGTCATCGGGCGTAAAAGCGCCCCTCTCCTCTCCCAAAACCGAATGGAACGCCCCCTGCATCAGGACGTCGCCCGTCTCTTCCAAAATTTTGGAATCGTCTCTGCTTTCGATCGCGTCCACCAGCTCGTACGCCTCTTCGATCATATTTTTGCAGATGCTCTCGTGCGTCTGCGCACGGTCCCACGGGCAGCCGTTCGGCGCGCGCAGAAGCCGCAGGATCTCCACGAGGTCGGAATATCCGAAGCGCGTCCTCTGCAGCAGCGGAATTTCCCCGATCACGACCGCGCAGGAAGGATCGTACCCTTTCTGCCGGTCCGTCTCGTACAGTCTGATCCTGACCGCTTTTCCCCCGCGCACGAAAAAGGCGGGCGTCTCGTCGCCGAACCACTCGCACAGGCAGAGTTTTGCGTCCCCCGCCACGAGATCCCCGTCCAGGTCGTACACCGCGAGAGGCAGGGTCGGCCGTTCCCTCTCCGCCAGCGCGTACGCGGAAAGCGCCGTACGGTCGCGCGAAAAAATTTTCGCCGCCGAAAACGCCGCGTCCGCTTTGGAAACGCCGCCGAACACGCGGACGTCTTTCCCCTTTCGCAAAACGATCTGCGCCGAAACGTCTTCCGCAACGCTTCCGTCCACACAGTACACGATGTCTCCGCCCTTTGCCGCTTCGAGCACCGCCGCGGCGAGATTTTTGTTCAGCGTATCGAAATTGCGGCTCTTGCCGTATATGTAGTCGAGGGTCTCAAAGGGCACCCCCAACGCGCGCACCCCTTCGGAAACGGGCGTATCGCCCGTGCGAAGAAACACCTTTGCTCCGGAAAGGACAGCCTTCTCGGCCCCTTTCGAAAGATCTTCGGGGCTACACCCCAATCCGACGACGGTTATCATGTTTTTTCCTCCATGCGATGTGCAGTTCTTCGCCTGTAAACGCGCGGAACAGCACCGACAGCGCGACGTACACGGCGGCCGTTACGGCAAACGCGGCGAGCGCGTGCACTCTCCCGAACGGATATGCCGCGGCAACGGCGGCCGCAGCCAAAAGCGCAAACTTCGCGAACTGCCCGTATACCCGCACTCTGTTTTTTCTTTCCTTAATACTATATAACAAATTGATAAAAAGCGCAACAAAATAGCACCCGACGGAGGCATAAGCGGCGCCCAAAACGGAAATTTGCGGAATGCGGAGCAGTATCAGCTCTGCCCCGATCTTCACCGCCACCGCGATCGTCATGGAAAGGGCGGCAACTTTTGGCTTTCCTCTCCCCGTCAGGCAGGCGGAAAGGGTCTGAACCAAAGAGAGAAATACGGCGGCGAGCGACAATGCCCGCACCAGACCCGCCAAGGCGGTCCCCTCTTCGCCCGTTACCGAAGGAAACAAAAAAGAGGATATCTGCGCGGGGAACAAAAAGAGAAAAGCCGCCGCCGGCAACGCGACGTACAGGGTACACTTCACCGCAAAGAGCACCCGCTCTTCCGCTTCCGCGTTCTTCCCCTCTGCCTGCATTGCGGAAACGGCGGGGATGCTCGCCGCCGCAAGGCCGTAGCAAACGGAAACGGGCAAGTTCACGAGCGTCGCCGCGCCGCCCGAATACAATCCGTACAGCGCCGTGGCGTTCTCCGCATACTGCCCGACGAGGCGGACGATCAAAATGCTGTCCAAAATATTGGAAAGGGGCAAAATCCCCGCCGCAACGGTAACGGGAATCGTTACGCGCAGCAAAGAGAGGGCGCGCGGCTGTGCAGGAAGTTCCCGGTACAGGGGCCGCCTTCCTCGGTCGCCCGCGGCGAGGATCAGCATAAACGCACACGCGGCAAGCTCGCTTGCCGTAACGGCAAACAGCGCGTATTCCACGGCGCGGCGCACATCCTGCGCAAACGCGCGCGCAAAAAACAGTCCCAACCCGATCTTGACCGCCTGTTCCACGATTTCCGAAAGAGCGGTGGGCAGAAAATTGCTCTTGCCCTGAAAATAGCCGCGGAAGCAGGAAATGACAGAAACGAGAAATACGCTCGGCGCAAGGGCGCGGTACGCGTTTACCGCCCCCGGTTCCCCCTGCAGAGCGCTCATTGCCGGCGCCGTCAAAAACATGACGACACTGCCGGCAATGCCGATCGCCGAAAAGAGAAACAGAGATTTGCGCAGCACGCCCGCGGAAGCGCGCGCCCCCGAAAATTCCGCCTGCGACACGAGCCGCGCCAGCCCCGAAGGGATGCCCGTAGCGGATACGGTGAGCAGCAGGCAATACAGCGGATAGACCATCTGATAAATCCCCATTCCCTCGCCGCCGAGAATATTGGTCAGAGGAATGCGATACAGCGCGCCCAACAGCTTGGCGACGATACCGCCGACCGAAATGATGAGCGCGCCTTTGATAAAACTTTGTGCTTTCATATGTATGCAAAAGTGCGCGCGTGCGCGAATGCGCACGCGCGCACTTTTGACAGGAACGCATCGCCGATTTTGGCGAAAACGCATTGTCGATCCGGCCGTCAATCGAACTGACTAGCCAGGATATCCGCCGTCAGGCGGCACAGATTTACCGATCCGCTCTCCATTTTCGCGCCCTCTTCCGCAGAGAGGAGCGAAACCGCGCCGAGGCAATCGCCGCCCGCAACGATGGGCACGATGATCTGCGCCGTAACGTTGAGCGACGAGTTTTCGGTCAGCGGAATGATGTCGCCGCCTTCGGCGAGATTCGCAACATAGCTGCGGCGCTCTTTCATAACGTGTTCCAGCTGACGCGAGATCTGCTTCTTCGCAAATTCCTTTCTCCCGTCGCCCGAAGCGTACAAAATTTCGTCCGTATCGCAGATCACGGCGAGGTAGCCGCTCAGATCGTTGAGCGATTTCGTCGTCCCCTCCGAAAACTTTTCCAAAGTGGCGATGGGCGAATATTTTTTCAGCATCAATTCGTCCCTGTCCGTAAAGATCTCCAGCGGGTCGCCGTCCTTGATACGCAGCGTGCGGCGGATCTCCTTGGGAATGACCACCCTTCCGAGTTCGTCGATCCTCCTTACGATTCCCGTTGCTTTCATACTTCCCTCCTGTTTCCGCCGATACGTTCGGCGGATTTCTATTGGAAAGTATGCGTAATTTTTTTCCGCTTATACCGCCTTTATCCTGTTTTCCCCGCAAAAAGTTTTTTCTCCTCTACACCCCTTTTTAAAACTTTTCTTCTCTTCCAAAGCCGCAATGGGGGGCGAAAATTTTCGCCCCCCCCCATTGCGCTTCGTACTTATTCAATTTAATTCTCGGCCAATTTTTCTTTTACAATCCTCTCCAATACGGCATATCCCGTATCGTTCATATGAGTTCCGTCTCCGCCCTCGAAAAACACTGTATCTGCCGTCCCGTTCGGGCAAATCACGGAGGCGATGTCGATATATCCTAAATAATCCTTCCCAAAAATGTAATTTTGCACGATTTCGTTTACAATATTCATCGATTTGCCGTTGTTTTCATTCAAAGCCGGAAATGTGATTAATGAAATCCAATATATCTGCGCTTCCGGCAACGCCGCGTGAATCATATCGAGCAGACGTATAACCGACTGCGCTACAAACGGAGCCATTTCGTTGCCCTGCTTGCTCGCGTCGTTCCCTCCTACATACAAAACCACTTTTTCCGGCGAATAAGGAACGATCAGTCGGTCGATCAACTGCAGCCAATCGGCGCTGTGCGAGCCGGCCAGTCCGACGTTGACTCCCTGCATCGTCCCTGAAAAATCATGTTGCGTACGCCAGTATTCAATCAATGAAGACCCCGCAAATACGATACCCGCCTCCGTAGCACCAGTTGTGCGCTCGTCCAGGTATGCTTGAATCTTGTTTTCATACGTGCTCAACACCCGCGTATATCCACAGCACTCGAGTTCGCTCAGCCGAATAGCCGCGCCGCATACGATCACTCCGATATGCCGAAATCCCGTAACCCCCACGATATCCGTGCTTTCCGTATACGAAAGCCCTTTGGGATCGTCAGCGATTCTCGAAGACGTGCCGTTCCCCTCGAAAACGAGCACACCGTCCGCGTATACGGCCGTATATGTTCCGTTGCAAAGAACGCGCAGCTCTACCTCGTTACCGTAATATCGTATGCGTACCTGTTTTTTCCCCAAACCGTTATCGATCGCGAGTTGGTAATCGTCCGTATCGTACGACCCGGAAGTATTCGTATCTCTCCGTAAATACACGCGCAGAATACCGCCGTTGCTTCCCGATATGTGCAAACCCGCCGAAGGATTTATTTTTTTATTATGCTCTCCGATCGAGAATGTTGCTTTATATTCCAAGTATTGCCCCGCAAGCGCCGTCCCGTTATCATAGGCAAACGCCAAATAAATTTTATTGTCGTTCGGAGAGAAAGAATATACGCCGCCGTCCTCGGCAAAATTCGCCAAAGAAGAAGTGCTCTTTCCCAAAACGTCCCGGCCGAAATGCGGTGCCTCAAAAGTATCCGCAACCGCTTCGAACGCGGCCCTTACCGCCGCCTCGTCCGTTTGTTCTTCCAAGGCGCAAAGCATATTCACCGCGCGTTCTCCGCCCAATACAATCTGCGTGGCGCCGAACGCGATTTCCTGTTTCCAAACGACTTTTCCATCCAAAAGGAAGAGAAACATATTGCCGCAGCGGATCACCTCCATGCGCGCAGTTCCGCTTTCGACTCTGCCCAATTCGCGGAATCCCTTCCATCCGGTATTGTACGACAGGTAATCGGTATAAACGCGATAATCCCCCTCTCCGAGATAGCGCATATAATAGCGGATCCTGCTGCCTGCCGTTTCCACGTTTTCGATCACGAATTCGGCGTCGATGTTCGCTTCTTCCATCTTTATGTCAACGCCGAAACTGTAATACAGGCCCGCGAGCGGAGCGCTGCCGTCCGGCAGATAGGCCGCGCGCACCGTTTCCGAACTGTATTCTTCCGTATAGCATCCCTTTTCAAAATTCCAAACAATGGCGTCATCACTGCCGATTGCAAGCGCTTTCTGCGCAAAAAAGCTTTCTTTCCTTCCGACTTTCCAATCCGAATTTTTCACGTTTTCTCCGTCTTCCGAAATTGTTTCGGCGTGTAAGGTCATCGTATCTGTGTCGTATTCAAACGAAACCTTTGCCCCTTCCGAAATTTGATATTCTAACAGTGCCCCGATATCCGAAGCCGCTTCGAACTTTCCCAACGCTTCCGCCGTGCATCGTAGTTTCTCTCCGTCCATGGTTATGCCCTTTCCTCCCAAAAGAACCAATTCCGCGGCGTCGTTCAAAAGCAAAATTTGTATTTTGTACGTCTGCAAATGCTCGCCGTCTTCGGAGCGGACGGCAAAATTTAAAATATTCTCTTCCAACGCAGTTTGCAGTACTGCGCCCGCCGCCAAAACGTATTCACACAGCTCCGCTTTGTCTCCCGTCGACGAAAGCAACGCATACTGCGTCTTCGTCAGTTTTACCGTTCCTTCTTCTACCTGCACGCCGCACACTTCACTTACCGAAAGCGACGCGTCGTTCGAAAGCACGATTATTTCGATTTCGTAACTCTTTTCTGTTCCGTCTTCCGCCGTTACCGTAAATTCGATGATCCCCCCGCGCAGAACGGCGCAAACACTAGCGCCCTCGGAAACACTGTATTCAATTATTTCCAGTACGTTTTCGGCCTGATTGAGAGCCTCATACTCCTGTACCGTTAAAGTAACGGCATTTTCCGTAACTTCCTTTCCGTTTACCGACTGTACGGTGAAATCTGCATTACCGCTCTTGTTTCCGCATGACGCCGCACCGAATACGAGGCACATTGCGGCCGCCGCCAACAGGCACAGTAACGCTGCGCGTACGATTTTTACTTTCATTCGCCACTCCTTATACAACAATATTTGACAAATCAGATACATCCATGGTATCCTATTTATATACTAACAAAATAACTGAGCTCTGTAAATGCACTGTATTGCTTTTATTGTGTAGAATCTTGCCAATCGGAGGCTCCATGAAAGAAAAACTTATTCCCCTGCTTGACAGGAAAACGCGCCTGTACCGCTACAACTTCCAGCAGAAGGACGAAATACTGCTCTTTACCGCGCGAAGAACGGGATATCTCGAAATGAAAAGCGGATATTACCTCGAAAGGGAAAAGTACAACTCATATTGCCTGAGCGTAACTGCGGAAGGGACGGGAAAACTGACCTACGGGGGCAAAGACTATACTCTGCATAAAAACAGTGTCATGTTTTTTGACCAAAACGAAAAGCACGTCCTGCGCAATCTTTCGCAAAAAAATTGGTGCCACTACTACGTCTATTTCTGGGGTAGCCAGGCAGCCGACTTTTATACGATGTTTCTGAAAAAATTCGGCAATGTTACCGATGCGTTTGATCCGTCTCTCATCGTCGAAAATATCCTCAAAATCCACGAGCAGCTTTCTCTCCCGCTCGCAGACGAAACACAAATTTCGCTTCGGCTATATGAGATTATGATGTTTTTGTATCAGCAGTGCCGTTCGGGCAATGCGCAACAATCCCCCTTCCCTGTTCTGCAAGCAGAGACGTATCTGCGCGAAAATTTTAAAAAACGGATAACCCTGCAAGACGTCGCCGATTTTACGAATGTAAGCAAATTCTATCTTTCGCATATGTATAAGGCGGTTTGGGGTATTCCGATTATACGCCACCTAATACTGATACGCTTCGAACACTGCATGGATCTGTTAAAAGAAACAGACTTGACGATTTCCGAAATTTTGTCGGAAAATAATTTTACCGATAAGCACGCCTTTATTGCCATGTGTAAAGAATCCACGGGGCTTACCCCCTCAGCTTTTCGCCAAAAATACCGCAAAAAGGACTGACGTTTTCCTTTTTTAAATTTTCGCCTGCAACTCGTAAACAAACGACTTCGTTAACAAATAACTTTTGTCCAGTTTTATGGTGTACTGTTCGATATGAATAATAATCGTCAAAAGCAGAGGCCCGTTACCGATTGTAACGAGCCCCTGCTTTGACACATGCTCACTTTGCAGAACGGACGAATGTCAGCGCACGACCCTCTCGTCGAAAAAGAGGTCGGTATCATCCGTCGACATTGTGGAAAATTCCGATACTACCGCGCCTTCTTCCCCCGCCTGAAACCAGTGCCACGTCTCCGGGTACAGCGTATACTGTTCCCCGGGTTCCAGCACGATCTCATGGAACACATTGACCTTCGTTTCCGGCCGGCGTGCCGATATTCATTTCCTTTCGCATCGTTCCCCCCAAAAAATTCGCAGCCAAACAGTATGACCGTATCCGCGGTTTTATCGATTCGGTTCCCGTACCGCTGAACCGTTTCCGCTGCCCTATTATCTTACCATGCATATCCCTCTCTGTCAATACCCGATTTACAATTCGGGCAACAAATTTTGCTCCGCCGATTTTATGAAAGCTCCGTGCTTGCAACCGGGCTGCATCTTCCGTCCTTTCCTCCTGCCCGCTCCTCCGGTCCTTTCTCCCGTTCCTGAAGCCGCCGCGCAAAAAAGCCGCAGACCCTGCCACAAGGTCCACGGCTTTTCTCTTTCAAATTTATTTTCCGCAGCGCATCATATCCGGCGCATCGTCTCTGCAAAATATCGCGGCGGATTCTATGCGGCGCGCCCTCAGCGGCGCACGCCGAACGAATTCTTTCCTTCCGCAAGGTCTTCCGCTTCCTTGGCGGAAAAGAGGCAGCAGTCTCCCACGACGGTATGCTTCAGGCAACAGCATGCGGCCGCAAACTCCGCCGTTTTCTGCAGCCCGAAATCCTTGCGCAGTCCGTATATCACTCCGGCGGCAAAGGCGTCTCCGCCGCCGATCCGTTCCGCCATCTCCACCTGATATTCGCGCGAGACCGCCTTTTTCCCTTCCCGATACAGCGACCCGCCCACGACGTTCACCGTGGCGCTGATCGTCCGGCGCTTGGAAAGCGCGATCGCCCGAAAAGG
>CALVXE010000033.1 GCA_944368795.1 uncultured Clostridia bacterium
AAGCCGCGCCCGAACGGGCGCGGCTTTTTGGCGGCATGTGAAAACGCACCCCCGTACGGGAGTGCGTTCCGTTTTGTAAATTGAATTTCAGATTAAGCGCGCTCGACTTTGTCGCTCTTCAGGCAACGGGCGCATACGTAAGCGGATTCTACCTTGCCGTCTTTGACGATTTTTACCTTCTGCACGTTGGCTTTGAACGTTCTTCTCGTCTTGCGGTTGCTGTGGCTCACGTTGTTGCCGGAATTCTGGCCCTTGCTGCATACGCTGCATACTCTCGACATATCTTTCACCTCCGCGGTTGTAATCGGTTGATCGAGCGAAAAAAACGCTCCGCTCTGAGCGAGCGTTAATACTATACCAAAACAAGAAAAAAAAATCAATCGATTTTGCCTGATTTTGCATAAAATTTCGACAAAAAGAAAAAAATCGCCGCATATATAAAAATTTCTCTTGCAAAAAGGGGAAAAATAGTATAGAATATTTGTGATACGGGAGTATTTTTTATGTCTGTAAACACGAGCAATTCCTACGGCAAAATTACAATATCGGATATGGCGATCGCAAAGGTCGCGTCGCAGGCGGCGATGGAATGTTACGGCATCGTCGAAACCGTTTCGCGCCGTTTTACCGACAGCCTTTCGGAATTATTCCGAAGGCAGCCGCAGGGCAAAGGCGTAAAAGTTACGACCAACGGTGACAGAATATACATCGACGTTTACGTCATCATCAAATTCGGCGTATCCATCAACGCGGTGGCCGAGTCTTTGAAGGAAGGCGTGAAATACCGCGTCGAAAAATTTACGGGCATGATCGTTGACACGGTAAACGTGAACATCATCGGCGTCAATCTGTAAGGCCCGTTTTTTGTAATGCAAGGAGAAAGCATTTCAATGCCAAAATCGATCGGAGGCACAGAGTTCCGGAAAATGATCCTTTCCGGGGCGAAGGTGCTCGAAATAAACAGGAGCAAAGTCGACTCGCTGAACGTGTTCCCCGTTCCGGACGGAGATACGGGCACGAACATGTCGCTTACCATACAGTCGGCGGTAAAGGAGCTTTCCATGTGCTCTTCCAACCGCCTGCAGGAGCTGTGCGACGCCGTTTCCAAGGGCGCTTTGAAGGGGGCGCGCGGAAATTCGGGCGTCATTCTTTCGCAGTTGTTCCGCGGAATCTGCGCGGAGATCAAAAACAGCGAAGAGATCACCATCAAGGTTTTCGCGAAGGCGATGGAGAACGGGACGAAGGTCGCGTATTCCGCCGTCTCCAAACCCAAAGAGGGGACCATGCTGACCGTGGCCAGGCTGATGAGCGAATTCGCCCGCCAGTCCGCCTCGAAATATAAGGATTTTGCGGAATTCCTCGAAGGCGTGATCAAGCGGGGCGAAGAGGCGCTCGCGCAGACGCCGGAACTCTTGCCCGTGCTGAAAAAGGCGGGCGTCGTCGATTCGGGCGGCATGGGGCTTTTGTGCATCTACCGCGGCTTTTTGGGGGTGCTTACCGGCGAAGAGGTCGCGGAAGAGTACGTCGCTCCCGACGCGCAGAAGTCGGAAGAGGACGTGTTCGGCGACAATTCGGACATCATCAATCTCGATTTGGGAGAGATCGAATTCGCCTACTGCACCGAATTTTTTATCATCAATTTAAAGAAGCAGACGACTTTGGCGGATATCGACAAGCTGAAAGAAAAGCTGATGAAGATCGGCGACAGCGTGATCTGCATCGGCGATCTGGAGCTCGTAAAAGTGCACGTGCACACCAATAACCCCGGGCAGGCGCTGCAATACGCGGTGGAACTGGGCGAGCTGGACCGCGTGAAGATCGAGAACATGCTCGAACAGAACCGCGCCCTGCGCGCAAAGCGCGAAGCGGAGAAAAAGGAAATGGGCATGCTCGCCATCTGTACGGGCGAGGGCATCGCGGCGATCTTCAAAGATCTGCTCGTCGACCGCGTGATCGAGGGCGGACAGACGATGAACCCCAGCGCGAGCGACATCGCGAACGCCGTGCAGAAGATCAACGCGGAGCACGTATTCGTTTTCCCCAACAACAAGAATATAATTTTGGCGGCGGAACAGGCCAAAGCGCTGGTTACCAACCGCACCATACACGTGATCCCCACCAAAAACGTGCCGCAGGGCTTTGCGGCGGCGCTCGCGTTCAACAGCGAGGCTTCCGCCGAAGAAAACAAGACGGACATGATCCATGCGATCGACAACGTGCGCGCCGGGCAGGTAACGTATGCCGTCCGCTCGACGAATGTGGACGGGTTCAGCCTGAAGGAAGGGGATATCATCGGGCTGGACGATAAAAAGATCCTGGCGAAGGGCAAAGACGTGGGCGATACGCTTTTAAACCTCGTTGCAAAGCTGAAAGACGGCTCGCACGAGATCATCACCCTGTACTACGGCATCGACGTGAAAGAGGAAGACGCGGAAGCGCTGGCGGGAAGGCTGGAAGAAAAGTTCCCCGACTGCGACGTGGATTTCCATTTCGGAGGTCAGCCGATCTACTACTACATCGTGTCGCTCGAATAATTTATTGCAAAAGACGGCGGGCTGTTTGCCCGCCCGTTTTCTTTCGGGGAGAGACATCTCTGCCTGAAAGCCGGCGCGCCGCCGAACGGGCGGACGGGCTTGTTTCAGACAGGGAACGGGCGGGGAGGAATCCCGCAGACATAAAAAACGGGTTGCTGGGGGAGTGCTTTGAAACTTACCGATTTGCGCGGGATCTCGGACAAGCGGGCAAAAGATCTCGCACAACTGAATATCTTTACGCCCGAAGACCTCGTGCGGTATTTTCCGCGCGGCTATCTCGACATGACGCAGCGGGTGCGCATTTCCGACTGTTACCACAACGATCTGGCGCTGATCGCCTGCCGCGTAAGTTCGCAGCCGCAGCAGGTTTACGGCGGCAGGCGCCCCTTCGTAAAAGTATGGTGCGACCAAGGCGGCGAACGCTTTTCCGCCATTTGGTTCAACGCGCCCTATGTTCGGAATAATTTAAAGGCGGGGGAAGAGTACCTGTTTTACGGGCGGGTATCCAACCGCTACGGGACGGGCGCGCCGTCGATGATCAACCCCACCTTCGAACTGTGCGACCGGAATTATCGGCTGAAAGGGATCGTGCCCGTGTACGGTTTGAAGGGGACGCTGACGCAGAAAGCCGTTCGGGACGCGGTGAAAGAAGCGCTGCGCCTCTGCCCGCCCCGGACGGCGATCCCGCAGGAGCTGGTAAGAAAGTACGGCCTTCCGCCGCTGGAAGAGGCCTGCCGAGCGATCCATGCGCCCGCATCGTTCGAGGCGCGGGACGCGGCGGCCGAACGCATCGCGCTGGAAGAGTACTTTATTTTGATTTCCGCCTTTAAGTTCATCAAAGGGGGCAAGGACGACGCGCGCGTGTTCGGATACTCGTGCACGGCGCAAGAGGTCGCGGACTTTGCGGCGCGCTTTCCCTTTCCCTTTACGGAAGGGCAGAAGGCGGCCGTCGGCGAGATATACAAAAACCTGCGCTCTCCCGGCCGCATGAACCGGCTTTTGCAGGGGGACGTGGGCAGCGGCAAGACGGCGGTGGCGCTGTGCGGCATCTTTATGGCGGTAAAGAGCGGGCATCAGGCGGCGTTTTTGGCGCCCACGGAGGTGCTCGCCGAACAGAATTTCGCGCTGGTGCAAAGATATCTGCCCGATTACCGCGCGGCGTTCCTTTCCGGTTCTACGCCCGCGAAAGAAAAGAGGGAGATCAAGCGCGCGCTCGCCGCGGGCGAGATCGACGTGATCTGCGGTACGCACGCGATCTTGCAGGAGGACGTGGAGGCGAAAGACCTCGCCTTTTGCGTGTGCGACGAACAGCACCGCTTCGGCGTGGCGCAGAGGAGCGCGCTCGGCGAAAAGAGCGAGGGAGCGGACATGCTGGTCATGAGCGCGACGCCCATTCCGCGCACCTTGTCGCTGATTTTTTACGGCGATCTGGATATTTCCGAGATCAAGGACAAGCCGAAGGCGCGCGCGCCGGTCGCGACGGCGATCGTACCTTCGCGCAAATACGACGACATGCTCGCGTATATCGGGGACGAGGCGAAAAAGGGGAACCAGAGCTATTTCGTGTGCCCGAAGATCGAGGGGGACGAAGAGGGATCGCTGATGAGCGTGAAAGAGCTGTACGAAGAACTGTGCGGCAGGCTCCCTTCGGTGCGCTTCGGCCTTTTGCACGGGAAGATGAAAGAGAAAGAGAAGGCGGAAATCATGAACGCCTTTAAAGAAAAAAAGTACGACTGCCTGGTTTCGACCACCGTCATCGAAGTGGGCATCGACGTGCCGGACGCGACCATTATGGTCATTTACAATGCCGAACGCTTCGGGCTTTCGCAGCTGCACCAGCTGCGCGGGCGCGTGGGGCGCGGGGAAAAGAAGAGCTACTGCTTTTTGCTGCTCGGTTCCGATTCGGAAGAGGCGCGCGAGAGGCTTTCCGTGCTGAAAAATAATACCGACGGGTTCAAGATCGCGGAATACGATTTGCAGATGCGGGGCGGCGGCGACTTTATGGGCACGCGGCAGAGCGGGCGCGTGCTTTCGGAAATTAAAAATCTGCGCTATCCGCCCGAAGTGATCTTCCAGGCGAAAAAACTGGCGGACGAGGCGGTTTCCTGCAGGGATACTTCGCTGCTGCGCGCGCTCGCGCTGAAAAAATACGAGAGCTTGCGCGACGTGGTGCTCAACTGACGCCCTGCCTTTCGGGCAGAAAGAAAACGGAAAGGCAGGACATACATTGTTTTGCAGGCGATAGGGGAAAAGGGCGGGGCGGCTTCCGGATATACGAAAGCCGCCCCGCTGAATTTTTTCGGTTTTTGACTGCTGAAGAGGAGCCGCTGCACCTTACGGAGGCAGCGGCTGAATCCGGTTAAAAGAAAGCTGTTTGCGGGGCACCGATGAATGCGGCCCCGACTGCACGCAGTCCGCCGAATGCGGTCTCTGCGCGGCGCGCCTTGTTATCGGAAGAAAAACTTGTATATGTCGGCTCGGAAAAAACTTTTTGTTCCGTCGTAATTTGATTGCCTGTAATTTCAACGTTGTTGATCACGTTTTTTCCGCTGTCTGTTATTTTAAGGCTGTAATACTCGCCGTGTTTTAGTTTTAATGTTTTCATCTTTAAACCTACATATGTAAATTATATATAAAGATTTTATCAGTCCCTTCTGGTAAACCTGCGCCACCTGTAAAACCGCTTTTTATTTTATCTCCCGGTTTTAATGTTTGAAAACCTCCGCTTGCATCTCCAACATATAAATTATCTGATTCCAAAATTTTCCCTGTATTATCCAAATAATAAACATCGATTCTTCTAACTTCAATAATTTTACTTGAAATATTTTGAACCACAAAACTTAAATCCGGCATTCCCTCCTCATTAATACCATATTCAAATTCTATGACTTCCAACCCGGTAGTGTTTTCAGGCAAATCATTTACCATTACCGGAATTTGTTTTTCCATATAGCCGCCTCCCTGTTTTTCGTACTTACTCTTTACAGTGATCGTCGCCGTTCCTACCCCATTAAAGGTGATCAGCCCGTCTGCATTTACGCTCGCCACCGCCGCGTCGCTCGTTGTATACTCTACGTCTTCGCTCGTTGCCGCCGCCGCGCTTCCGCCTTTATACGTTACTCTCACTTCGATCTGCGCCGTCGCATCCGACGTTACGCCCTGATCTTCGTCCGCCAATCCGCGCGTCAGGCTATAACTTTGGCTGCTTGCCAGCGTCATTTCCGTAATCGCCGCATGCGGGACTTTATCTACGGGCCGCCTCTCCACGTGCTTCGAATCGTTCTTGCACGTCCTCGTCTCTTCTCCTTCTTCGGTATAGCTCGGCTCCGTCGTTACCACCCATTCGCCCCATTCGTGCGCATCGGGGTCGATCGAAATCGGTCGCGTCTCTTTGTGGCTTTCGTCAAGTTCGCACACGCGCGTCTCTTCGCCTTCCGCCACGCACGTCGGCTCCGTCGTTACCACCCATTCGCCCCATTCGTGGACGTGTTCAGCAGGGCTCTTATCTGTTCCGCATGCCGCCAGCGTTACGCTCATCAGTACCGCACATCCGATTGCCAAAATTTTCAGCTTTTTCATTTTCACACCTCAAGGTTATAATATTTCATTATATTTATTTTATCATTCTTTTTCCCTTAATGCAATATTATTCTCGATTTTCTTTTACAGCTGATCGATTTTATCGACTACCAGCACATCCTCTCTGTCGATGTAAATATGAATCAGATCTGCGTCGCACGCCTTCTGCAAGGCCGACCACGTGTTCATTTCATCCAAAAAACATACCCCACTCCCAAATTTTATTCTGTTTTATGTTTTCTACCGGGCGGCTACGCGTAAGCCGCCCGAATCATTTTTTCAGCCCGCGATCACGGAGATCCCTTCCGTGCGCATATAAAACTTTCCGCTGTTTTCCAGCACGAATTCGTTGCCCGTGATCATAAACTCCCGCTCGATACCCAGTTTGTCCTCTATCACGATGCGATCTCCCAGCGTCATCGTAGGGTCGCCCTGCCACGTCATCTCCATCGTCTCGCGCCCGTCTTTGTACTGTTCGAGGATATGGTCGCCGATGTGCTTGATTAATTTTGTGTCATTAATATAAGCCTTTGCTTCAATCAAAGTGCTTTCGGGATACGAATATGAATTTTTGCCGCGGAGATTGCAAGATTCTTCGTCCATGATCACTTCTTTTTGCAGCTTTTCGATTTTGATCTGACCGCCCGTCAGCTTGTACCGCCAGTTCAAAATTTCAAACCGTTTTGGCTCGTTGGGGTCTTTATTCGCGCTCAATGCCGTGTTGAGAAGCCTGTTGTTGAGTTCGATATTGTATTCTGCAGAAGTCAACGTTTCTTTATAAATGCGCGGTATCGTATACTCGTCTGCCCAGCGGTATGTTTCGATCCAATTTCCGGTTTTTTTCTCTTCTTTGCGTGTGCCGATCTGCTTATCGTAATGCCACAGCGTCAGTCCGAAAACCTTTACGGGAATGCGCACTATAATGGGAACATCCACAAGTTCCGTTTCCGGTCTCCGTTCCACCACCTGTATTTCGCATTTTAAGTCGTGCTTCGGTACTTCTTCGTCTCTTTCAGGGGTAGATTGTGATTTTATAAAAAGCAAAGTTTGATTTTTAAATACATCTACGTTTTCTATTCGTTCATATGTCCAGCTTAAAAACTCTTCTTCCAAATCTTTCAGTTCTGCAGCTTCTTCTTTCGTCAAGCCTTCTTCGCTGTCAGACTTTGCCCTTAATTCTTGCAAACGCTCTTCTCCATTCAGCAGTTCGGTTAAACGCTCTGTATTATCAGAAGAAAAACTTGTATATGTCGGCTCGGAAAAAACTTTTTGTTCCGTCGTGATTTGATTGCCTGTAATTTCAACGTTGTTGATGACGTTTTTTCCGCTGTCTGTTATTTTAAGGCTGTAATACTCGCCGTATTTTAACTTTAACGTCTTGAACCTTGCGCTTGTTCCTTCCATATTGCTTTCCTCTATTTTATTCTTCGGTTATAAATCAATATTTTTACTGTATTTTCTGGAAACTTTATCCCTCCAGCTATACCTGTTTCAAATTCTTCACCTGCGACTAAATTTCTTGAAATTCCATCTGCAGTTCCGCAATATAAGTCGTTCTCTCCTAATATTTTCCCTGTCGCATCTACATAATATACATCTATAAACATAACACGAATACTGCTGTCCGTTATGTTTTTTACTGTATAATCAAGATATTTTTTTCCATCGTTATCAATACCATATTCAAAATCTATGACTTCCAACCCGGTTGTATTCTCCGGCAGATCATTTACCGTTACCGGAATTTGTTTTTCCATATAGCCACCTCCCTGCTTTTCGTATTTGCTCTTTACAGTGATCGTCGCCGTTCCTACCCCGTTAAAGGTGATCAGCCCGTCTGTATTTACGCTCGCCACCGCTGCATTGCTCGTTTTATACTCTACGTCTGCGCTCGTCGCCGCCGCCGCGCTTCCGCCTTTATACGTTACTCTCACTTCGATCTGCGCCGTCGCATCCGACGTTACGCCCTGTTTTTCATCCGCCAATCCGCGCGTCAGGCTATAACTTTGGCTGCTTGCCAGCGTCATTTCCGTAATCGGCGCATGCTTCACCGTTAATTTTACCGTCTTTTTCAGCTTTGCGCCAGTCCTTCCGTTATACACGCTTTCGACCGTGATTTCCGCTTCGCCTGCCGACACTACCGTTATCTCGCCGTTTTTGTCCACCGTCGCCACCGCGTGGTTGTTCGACGTGTACGTTACGTCCTCTGCGGTCGCCGCTCTTTCCGTTGCGTCATACACATACTTGATTTTTACGTTGAGCTGCAATGTTTTGTTTACATTGTGCGTAGCCGTTATGTTGTCTCCGTTCTCCACGCTGAGCCGCTCCGCCACATATACCAACTTCTCAATGGGCCGCGTCTCTTTATGGCTTTCATCCAACTCGCACACGCGCGTCTCTTCCCCTTCTTCGGTATAGCTCGGCTCCGTCGTCACCACCCATTCGCCCCATTCGTGGACGTGTTCCGCAGGACTCTTATCCGTTCTGCATGCCGCCAGCGTTACGCTCATCAGTACCGCACATCCGATTGCCAAAATTTTCAGCATTTTCATTTTCACACCTCTCTGCCATTTTATTCAGAGGTATTGTAGCATATTTTTCCGCCCTTTGCAATATCTTTGCGCGAATTTCTTGCGGGGGAGGGGTTTTTTGCGGGTTGCGGGCAAAACCGTTCCATAATTATTGACACGCGCGCGCAAAACGTGGTAAAATTATACGGTAAAAAGGGGCGGAAAGGGCGAAAATCGCAGCGCTTTCCGCGAAATTGCGGCGAGGAAAAAAGAGATGCGCTATTTTAAACTGCCTGCAGGCGTCCGGGACATTCTGCCCGACGAATGCGAACGGCTGGACGCGGCGGAGGAGACGCTGCGCGAAAAATTCAAGCGGGCGGGCTTCCGCTCCGTGCGTACGGCGGGGCTGGAATATTACGACACGTTCGCGAACATCAAAAGTTCGGTCGAACAGTCGAAAATGTTCAAGATGACGGACAAGGACGGCAATCTGATCGTACTGCGCCCGGATATGACCCTCGCATGCGCGCGCATCGCTGCGACGAAACTGGGGGAAAGCGGGGCGAAACTGTGCTATTTTTCCAATATATACGATTTTTCCGCGGGCGGCAACAGCGACCGCGAAGTCGCGCAGGCGGGCGTGGAAATTTTCGGCGAAGAGGGGGCGCTTGCCGACGCGAGAGCCGTCGCCTTCGCGATCGACTGCCTGAAAGCGGTGGGACTGCGCGAATTTATCGTGGACATCGGGCACGTCGGGTTTTATAAAGGGCTGCTCGAGGAGAGCGGGCTTTCGGAAGAGGCGGCGGAAGAGATCCGCGGCTATATCAACGCGAAGGACGCCGTGAACTGCGAGATCGCCTTGAAGAGGTACGGCGCGAACGAAAAGGCGCAGACGGCGATTTTGGCGCTGTCTTCCCTGTTCGGGGGCGCGGAAGTCCTCGACGAGGCGGAAAAACTGACCGACAACGCGCTGGCGCTTTCGTCGCTGGCGCATCTGAAGAAGGTATACGCTCATCTGAAAGAGCTGGGAGCGGACAAATACGTTTCTTTCGATCTGGGCACGGTAAAGAGCCTGGCCTATTATTCGGGTATGGTGTTCACGGGGCTGGCGGAAGGCGTGGGCGCGCCCGTGCTTTCGGGCGGGAGATACGACGGACTGTGCGCGCAGTTCGGAAAAGACCTTTCCGCCGTGGGGTTTGCGGTCGGCATCATGCGCGTTTTGCGCGCGCTGGAAGCGGAGGAGGCGAAAAAATGCTGAATGTGGCGTTGGCAAAGGGACGGCTTGCCGATTCCTGCGCCGATATCTTTATAAAGTGCGGGATCCGCGCGCAGATACTCAAGGAGGAGACGCGGAAGCTGGTTTTGGAGACGCCGGACAAGGCTTTCCGCTTCTTTTTCGTAAAGCCCGCCGACGTGCCGACGTACGTCGAGTACGGCATCGCCGACATCGGGATCGTGGGCAAAGACACCCTGCTCGAGGCGGGGGCGGACCTGTACGAGATGCTCGATTTGAAATTTGAAAAGTGCAAGCTGTGCCTGGCGGGGTTCCCCGAAAAGAGAGAGGCGCTGGCTTCGCCGCACCTGCGCGTCGCCACAAAGTACGTGCATACGGCGAAAAAACTCTTCTTTTCGCGCGGGGAGGACGCGGAGATCATCAAGCTGAACGGGTCCATCGAGCTGGCGCCGCTGACGGGGTTGGCGGACGTGATCTTCGATATCGTGCAGTCGGGCGGCACCCTGCGCGCAAACGGGCTGGTCGTGCTGGAAGAGGTGTTCGACATCTCTGCGCGGCTGGTGGCGAATAAGGTGAGTTTGAAGACGAAGGCGGCCGAGATCCTGCCGCTGATCGCGAAGATGAAGGAATACATCTGAAGAAAGGCGCGGCGATACCGGCCGCGCGGCCGCAGAACATTTGCGCGGCGAAAGGACGGGAACTATGAAGATTTACGGCAGCGCCGCGGAAGCGGCGGAGATATTGCGGCGGGGCGGCTTTGACGACGGGCGCGCCGACGCCGTGCGGGAGATCGTGCGGGCGGTAAAAGAGCGGGGCGACGAGGCCCTGTTCGAATACTGCGAAAAATTCGACGGGGCGAGACCGGACGCGGATTCGGTGTGCGTGAGCGAGGAGGAGACGGAGCGGGCGTACGCCGCGGTGGACGCGAAACTGCTCGGATCGCTGCGCAAGGCCATCCGCAACGTGTACGATTACCATGCGCGCGCGCCGCACGAAGGGGACGTGCGCACGGAGAACGGGCGCACGACGGGGTATTTGATCCGGCCCGTGGAGCGGGCGGGCATTTACGTGCCCGGCGGCACGGCGCCCCTTGTAAGTTCGGTTCTGATGGGCGTTTTGCCCGCGAAAGCGGCGGGCGTTCCGCATATTTACGCCTGCACGCCGGCGAAAAACGGTAAAGTGGATCCTGCGGTGATCGTGGCGGCGAAGGAGTGCGGCGTCGAAAAGCTGTTCAAGGCGGGCGGCGCGCAGGCGATCGCCGCGTTTGCCTACGGGACGCAGAGCGTGCCGAAGGTCGACGTGATCGCGGGGCCGGGGAATATTTACGTAACGCTGGCGAAAAAGGAAGTGTACGGCATCGCGGGGATCGATATGCTCGCGGGGCCTTCCGAGATCCTCATCATCGCGGACGGGAAACAGGATCCGCGCTATGTGGCTGCGGACGTTCTCTCGCAGGCGGAGCACGATAAGCTCGCGCGCGCGCTCGTGCTGACGGACGACGCGGCGTTTGCAAAGATCCTGCAAAAGGAAGTGGAGAGGCAGCTCGCGTTGCTTCCGCGCCGCGAGATCGCCGAATATGCCTGCGAATATTCGGGCGGCATCATTCTCGTAAAGGATCAGGAAGAGGCGTGCGCGCTGGCGAACGAGATCGCGCCCGAACATCTGGAACTTGCGATTGAGAACTGCGAGGAGCTGCTGCCAAAGATCCGCAATGCGGGCGCGGTGTTTTTGGGAAGGTATACTCCCGAACCGGTGGGCGATTATTTCGCGGGGCCGGACCATATCCTGCCGACGGGCGGTTCGGCGCGCTTTTTCGAGGTGCTCAACCGCGACACGTTCCTGCGCAAGATGAGCGTGATACGCTATTCGCGGGAGGCGATTTCGGAGGACGGGGAAGATATCGTGCGCCTCGCCGAGAGCGAGGGGCTGCACGCGCACGCGAACGCGGTGCGCGTCCGTTTGGATAAATAGAGAAAGGGCGCACGCGGTGCGCCGATCGCGAAGCGGAGGAGGACGAGGCGGTGAGAACTGCACGCATTTCGCGCGAAACGCGCGAGACGAAGATCGATTTAAAGCTGAATCTCGACGGGGACGGTACGCCTTCCGTCGATACGGGCGTGGGATTTTTTAACCACATGCTCGAACTGTTTTCCGTGCATTCGGGCGCGGATCTGTTCGTGCGGTGCGAGGGGGACGTCGAAGTGGACTTCCACCACAGCGTGGAGGACGTGGGCATCTGCCTCGGACAGGCCTTTAAAGAGGCGCTCGGCGACAAAAAGGGGATCGCCCGCTTTGCCGACCGCGTCGTGCCGATGGACGAGTGCGCCGCGCTC
>CALVXE010000034.1 GCA_944368795.1 uncultured Clostridia bacterium
CTCGCCTGCGGTTTTTTTAAAAACATTGCGGAACTTCGCGGGCTTGCCGACGAAAAGAAGGTGTTTTTTCCGAACATGGAAGAGGCTTTGCGTGCAAAAAAGCTTTACGAATGGGAAGAGGCGCTCGGCCGTGATATGTATCGGTCGAAAGTATAGGAGGACAGGTGCATGACGCAGAGAGAAAGAATGCAAAAAGGGTTGGTATACGACCCTTGCGACGGAGAGATTCAGAGGGAACAGGCCGATTGCCTCGAGTTGTTGTATGAATACAATCGTACCCGCCCGCACGAAGTTGAAAAGCGGCAGAGCCTGATGAAGGAAATGTTTGCGGAGCTTGGCGAGGATTGCTATTTTGAACCGCCGCTTCACAGTAATTTCGGGGGAAGACACGTTCACCTCGGCAAAAAAGTGTACGGGAATTTTGGCGTAACATTTGTGGATGACGTCGATATATACATCGGCGATTATGTCATGCTTGCGCCCCATGTCGTAATAGCCACGGCGGGGCATCCGATATTGCCGCTTTTGCGCGAAAAAGCATTGCAGTTCAACAAACCCGTATACATCGGGAGAAATGTTTGGATCGGTGCAAATGCCGTCGTGTTGCCGGGGGTTACGATCGGCGATAATACAGTGATCGGAGCCGGAAGCGTTGTTACGAAAGATATTCCGGCCGATGTCGTGGCGGCGGGGAACCCGTGCCGCGTTCTGCGCCCGATCGGCGAGCGCGATCGGATATATTTTTTCAGGAATGAGAAATTCGATGTTTCTCCCGAAGAGCTTGCTTCGGGAAAGTAAAGGAGGGAGGTTTTTATGAGCAAAGCAGACGAAATTTTTATTCGGAATTGCAGAGATATTCTCGATAACGGCGTCTGGGACACGGATCGGGAGGTCCGTCCCCGTTGGGCAGACGGAACGCCCGCCCATACGATCAAAAAATTCGGTCAGATTTCGCGGTATGATTTAAGGGAAGAGTTTCCGATACTCACCGTGCGCCGCACCTATTTAAAGTCGGCGATCGACGAAATTTTATGGATCTGGCAAAAAAAGAGCAATAACATCCATGACCTTTCTTCTCACATTTGGGACAGCTGGGCGGATGAAAGCGGTTCGATCGGCAAAGCATACGGTTATCAGCTCGGAATACAGTATGACTATCCGGAAGGGAAATTCGATCAGGTCGATAAGGTGCTGTTCGATTTAAAAAACAATCCTGCAAGCCGCCGCATTATTGCGCATATGTACAATGTGGCAGATCTCAAGGACATGCATTTGTATCCGTGCGCATATTCCATGACCTTTAATGTCAGCGGAAATACGTTGAACGGGATCTTGAATCAGCGCAGTCAGGATATGCTCGCCGCAAGCAATTGGAATGTGGTACAGTACAGCATTCTTTTGATGATGTTTGCAAGGGCCTGCGGATTGGAAGCGGGAGAATTGGTGCATGTAGTAGCGGACGCGCATATTTACGACAGGCATGTTCCGATCGTCGAAAAACTGATCCGAAATCCGCAGTATCCGGCACCGCGTTTGATAGTGGATAGCGGCGTGAATGATTTCTATTCTTTTACGAAAGACAGCTTTGTGTTGGAAGATTACAAATATAACGAATTTACGGAAAAAATCCCCGTCGCGATATGATTTTTGATAAAAATTAAGTACTATGTCAGATATAATTGACGAAAAAGGAGAGCTTATGCGGGCTATTGTAGTAGTGGATAAAAATTGGGGCATCGGCAAAAAGAACGATTTGCTTTTTCGTTTGCCTGCGGATATGAAACATTTTCGCGAGACGACGGCGGGGAAAGTTGTGGTTATGGGCAGCAACACCCTTCTTTCTTTCCCCGAGGGGAAGCCGCTGAAAAACCGTACAAATATCGTGCTTTGGCCGGGCGGTGAAAAGAGAGAAGATTGCATCGTCGTCGATTCTTTGGAACGGCTTTTTTCGGAAGTTGCAAAATATCATGGGGAAGAGGTTTATGTGATCGGCGGAGCCATGATGTACAGGACGCTTTTGCCTTATTGCGATGAAGCAGTCGTAACAAAAGTGGAAGCGGACGGAGACGCGGAAGTATTTTTTGAAAATTTGGATAAAAAGGCGGAATGGTCGCTGGTATCGGAGGGTGAACCGATCGAGACCAACGGTTATACGATCCGTTTCTGCCTGTACCGTAACTGTGCCGTCCTTCCGCGGTTGAATCTTTATAAATAATTTAAAAATTCCCCTTATACTGTATCTATAAATAAATCGGCGGGGTCTGAAAATTTATGAAGACGATTGCGATCGTAGAGGACGATCTCTATATCGGCAACATGCTTGCCGAATTGCTCGGGGCAAACGGGTACAGTACTTTGCGCGCGTATTCCGGCAGCGAAGCGCTTTTGCTTTTTGAAAAGCAGCGGCCGAATTTGGTATTGCTCGATTTAATGCTTCCCGGCATGAGCGGGGAGGAACTTTTAAAACAAATTGCCGATATATGTCCGGTGATCGTAGTCAGCGCAAAGGCGGATGTACGCGGAAAAATCAGCAATCTCAACGCGGGCGCGGTCGATTATATTACAAAACCGTTCAATAACGACGAACTGCTTGCCCGCGTGGCGGTGCATCTCCGCCGCGGCGGCAAAGGGGAAGACAGCCGGCTTTCTTTGGGCGATATCGAGATGAATTTCGACACGTATGAAGTGTTTGTCGATAAGCGGCCGATTCGTTTGACGAAAACAGAATTTGCGATACTCCGTGCCTTTTTGGAAAATCCGAAAAAAGTGTTTTCCCGTTCAGCGCTGCTCGATTATATCGAAGGATTTGTGCCCGACGGCGAAGAGTCTTCCGTCAGCGTGCATATCAGCAATCTCCGGAAGAAAATGGAGGAGGTATCGCAAAAGAATTATATCGAAACGGTATGGGGGATCGGCTTTAAATTATCGTTGCATGCGGTTGATCCGTCGTACCGAGGCCGCTGACGCAGGGCGGTCGTTCGGGCCCGGCTGTCGGGGCCGGGCGTGGGAGAAAGATTAAAGATTTCTTTACAAAATATTTATCGGATTTTTAACGCGAAGGCGTACAATACGGTACGGAAATTATTCTCATAAAGAATAATTTCCGCCGAATTTTTTTATTGAGAGGAGACAGAATGGAATACGTACTTCGCACTTACGGGCTGACAAAGCGTTATAAAGACGTTTCGGTCGTAAACAATGTATCCATGAACATCCGCCGAGGAGAAATATACGGCTTCGTCGGCAGAAACGGCGCCGGCAAAACCACGGTCATGCGGCTGATTTGCGGTTTGATCGGGAAGGATGGCGGAACGTACGAATTGTTCGGGAAATCGGACGGTTCTGCCGCGATCAACGGAGCGCGGCGCCGTACGGGCGCGATCATCGAAACGCCGTCGGTTTACCCGGAGATGACGGCGTATCAGAATCTGAAAGAACAGTGCCTGGCGCTCGGCATTTCCGACGAAAAGGTCATCCCTTCCCTGCTTGCATATGTAGGGCTGGAAAATACAGGGAAAAAGAAGGCCCGCAATTTTTCGCTTGGGATGCGCCAACGCCTTGGTATCGCCATGGCTTTGGTCGGCAGTCCGGATTTTATAATTCTCGACGAGCCTGTGAACGGGCTCGATCCGCAGGGTATCGTTGAGATCCGCGAGCTGCTGTTGCGTTTGAATCGCGAAAAATCGATCACGATACTCATTTCCAGTCATATTTTGGGCGAACTTTCGAAGCTGGCGACCTGTTACGGGTTTATCGAAAAGGGAAATTTACTCAAAGAGATCTCGGCGGCCGAGTTGGAAGAGGCCTGCCGAAAGAGTGTTCGGCTGAGCGTTAGCGATACCGAAAAAGTGCCGTATATTCTCGAACGCGGTCTCGGATTGACAGATTTTAAGATTCTTTCGGATACCGAGGTCGAAATTTATACGGACGTCAAGATCGGAGAGGTTGCCCTCGCCCTGCATGCGGGAGGCATCGAATTGTTCCGCGTACGCGAAAAGGACGAAGACCTCGAAGGATACTTTCTCAATTTGGTGGGAGGTGTCGGCTGATGTTCAAATTGCTGCGGGCGGATTTTTACAGAGCTTTCCGTTTTAAAATTTTTTATCTCCTGATCTCTGTCAATGCGCTGGTCGGATTGATCAGTGTGTTGAATATGTATTCCTATCGCATGGCGTTCGGCGTTCAGTATAATGCCGTCCGCGTCCTTGAACAGGGAATGGGCGGGGGCTTCAGTTTTCTCGGCATTCTTTCCGCCATTATCGTGGCGATATTCATCGGGCATGAATATTCGAGCGGCGCGATGCGCAATAAGATCATGGTGGGCTGCGGCAGGTCGAAAATTTATCTTTCAAAATTTATCGTTTCTGCGGTGATGTGCGTTGCGGTATACTTCTCCTATCACGCCGTAAATTTTATTCTCGGAAGCGTTTTGTTGGGCTGGGGGGATGCAGTGTTTTCCGATGTGCTCATGCTGTTTTTGGCAGGGCTTTTTCTTACGCTCGCATATTGCGGCATTTTCACTTTTATTTCGATGCTTTCAAAGAGTACGGTTCTCAGCCTTATTTTCGGGATCCTCGGTTCTCTCGCCGTATTGATGGCCGTAATGATTCTCCTCGGCGGGTTGCAGGGCGAGTATATTGCCGATCCGAACGATCCGAACGGCGCGATTCTCGTGCCTTGCCGGTGGCCCGCCTGGCTGCAATGGTTGGCCCGCGCTTTCATCAATGTGATGCCTTCGGGTCAGTCCGCGATAATTTCGATGGGAGAAGGAAGCCGTTACGGCCTGTATATTGCGCTTTCTGCTGTATGGGTAGTGCTTTCCGGTGCGGGAGGAGCGCTGTTGTTCCGCAAAGTGGACTTAAAATAATAAATCATGCTGCATCTCTTACGCGCTGATTTTTACAGGCTTATCAAATGCCGCTGGGCGATATTTTTAGTGTGTGCAAACATCTCGGCGGTTCTTGTTGCATTGGTTTTGTGTGCGGTCTCTGTGCGCTATGGCGGAAACCGTTCCGGAAGTGCGGTTGAGGCGGCGGTTCTTTTAGCGGCGGCGCCCTGTTCATTGAATGCGGTCCTGTTTTGTCCAATCGTTTCCTGTCGGTCATTTGCGGCGGCGCGAATAAAAATTTCGTTGGGTTATACGCGCAGGCAGGTCTATTTTTCCAATTTTTTAGTGTCGTCTCTCTGTCTGGCGGGGCTGTATTGCATAAGTTTTGCGCTTTGTTGTTCGCTGTTTCCCTTATTCGGGTTCGAAACGGGAGGCGCCGTATCGCTGCTGTGTCTTTTTCCGTGCGGGCTCGCTCTTTATCTTGCGTATGCCGCCGCCTGCACGGGGATTTCTTTTGCTGCGGGAAAAAGTAGCTTGGCTTTTGCCCTCTGCGCGCTGTTTTTGATAGGCGAAGCTTATTTAAACAATTTTTTTATCCGATTGGATGCTTTCATGATCGAAATGGGTATAGGGGTTCCTTTTTCAAAGCTGGCAATGGTCTTTTTTACCTTGCTGTTCCCGCGCGGCGTTTTGGAAATGCTGGTTGCCGGCGGCTCGGCTTATCCGCTGTACATATTTTTATCCTGTCTTTTCACTGCTTTATGTGCGGCGGTCGGGAATGTCTCCTTTCGCCGAAAGCAGTTGCGTTAAATTCAGAGGGTTTAATAAAATGGTGTATCTCTTAGGTTGTTTTGCGGTTTTGGCGGCGGTCATTGCGATTTGTTTGTTTTGTAAAGTGCGCATACTAAAGCTCTCTTTGCGCGAAATATCCGTTCAGGCGGCGGAAAAATTTGAAGCGGCGTCCAACGTCCCTTTAACGCCGCAGTCGCGTGATAAAGACGTGCAAAGACTCGCATCGAAACTGACGGGAGAAATCGATGCCGTGATTGCGGATAAGCGCCGCTATGCGGCAGGGAACGGCGAACTGTTTCGCGCGGTTACCAACGTTTCGCACGATCTGCGAACGCCGCTGACTTCGGCGTCCGGTTATTTAGGGCTGTTGCGCGGATGCGGACTGAATGAGAAGCAGGCGGAATATGCCGAAATCATCGAAGGAAGACTGAATGCGATGAAATCGCTGACCGAAGAACTGCTTTCATATTCCGTCGTTGTTTCCGATGAAGAAAGTGCAGAGCGTTCGCAGGAATGTGTAAACGATTTATTGGAAGATTCTCTCACGCAATTTTATATAGCTTTTGCGGAGCGCGGCATCGAACCGCAAATCCGTATATGCGAAGGGCGCGTTTTCCGTATGATCGAGCGGGGCGCGCTGTCTCGCATTTTCGGGAATATCATTTCCAATGCCGTGCGGTATTCGGACGGCGATTTTTGCGTTCAGCTGTTTGAGGACGGTACCGTAACTTTTGAAAATACGGCCTCCCGATTGGATGAAGTGAGTGCGGGAAAATTGTTCGATCGGTTTTTTACGGTGGAAAATGCGCGCGGTTCGACGGGGCTCGGGTTATCGATCGCGAAGCATCTGGTCGAAAAAAACGGCGGCGCGATCGGCGCCGGATGGGCGGACGGCAGGCTGAAAATCACCATTAAATTGTAGGAGCTCTGTCGGCGGAGGCGGCGGCCTGTGCCGGAAGAATGAGTTGCCTGAAAGATCCGATGGGGGAAACTCGGCAAAGGCATCTCAAAGAATGTTATCATATGAAAAGTCGGGCGATATCGCCCGACTTTTGCGCGTTTTTACAATACATTTTGCGCGAATTTGCAATGGAATCGTCCGCAGGCTTATAGTATAATAATTGTAATGTTCTTTACTTAAAAGGAGCTGTAAGAAAAAGGAGGCGATAAGTTTTGAAACTGCAATCAAAAGCAGTATTTTTGCGGTTGACCGCCGTGTTTTTGGCGCTTTTTTTGGGTTGCATGCTGGTTTTTGCCGGCTGTGGAGGAGGCGATACGCCGGGCGGAGACAACGGCTCCGATAACGGCAATGAAGGGCAAACGGACGGAGACAGCGACGGGGATGATCCGGATGAGGGCGGAACGGATTTGCCGCAGGAAGAACCGGACTATTATGTTCGGGCGGATAAAGACGTCTATTACAAAGGGGAAAATATTTACGTTGTTGCCGGGGGCGGAGATGCCTCTTGGGTGGGCGTGTTTCATGAAGATGCCGATCCGGCCGTTGCGGCGCCTGCCGTTCAGTACAGCGTCAATCAAAATTCAATGCGGTCGGGGATGCGCTATGTCATAACGGAAAATGACGGGCTGGATGTCGGCGATTATAAAATCGTGCTGTTTGCGGATGCGGGAACGGAGTCGGTCGAGGCGCAGGCGGAGGTGTCCGTCGTCGAGCAGGCGGCGGCTGTCAATAAAACCGTATTCAGGCAAGGGGAAGATATCGTGGTTACCGCCGTAGGAAGCGGGAATTCTTGGGTCGGGCTGTACCGTGAAGGGGAAACGCCCGGTTCGGGGACGACGTCTATCTGCTGGTATTATATCGATCGGGATAAATGTCTGTCCGGGCAAAGCTATATCTTGCAGCGGACGGCGGAATACAATCGTTCGGGATATTCGAGCGATACGCCTTTCCCGGCGGGTAATTACAAGGTCGTTTTATTTGCGAACGAAAATCAGTCGAGTGTGGCAGAGGAGATCCCCATACAAATCGTAAGCGGTTCGGCGGGAACGGCCGCGCCTCCTGCATCGGCAACCTATGAATTGGATGAACCGGGCAACGGTAAGGCGGGCGGTACGCTTACACTGACTTTCGACGAGGCGGATTTCAATGCCTCGGAGGTCGTGGCGTATTGGGCGAACGATAAGGGGATTCTTTCGGATTATGAACCGTTTGCGCCGCAGAAAGTTACCGGGAGAGTCATGAAATTTGCGCCGCTCGACAATGTGATGATTCCTGCGGAGGCCACGTGTCTGCGCTTTTACGGGAAGAATGTTAACGGCCTCGGCGAAGAGTATTACGAACTGATGCTTCCCGAGGGCAGTGCGCATACGGCGGGAAAACTGTTGTTCGAAATGAATGTCGTAAGCGATCTGCACATTTCGACTTCTACGTCGCATAACGGGAAACCCGACGTGTATAACCCGAATTTTTTGAACGCATGTGAAGATATCGTAGCGGTCAGCCCGAACAGCGAGGCGATGGTCATCGTCGGCGATATCGCGAACTCCGGACTTTCGGCCGAATGGGCGATGGCGGAGGAGATCATGTATTCCGTAGACGGCATTCCTGCCGTATATTATACGATCGGAAATCACGATTTGTATGAGCCGAGCACGCCTTATGCGGAAAAGATTCAGGACTTTTTACGATATTCGGGGCAGGAAAAAGTTTATTATGAGGCGAGCATCGGCGGCATGCACCATCTTGTGCTGGGAAGTCAGGCGCAGCATACCAACAATGCTTCTCCTTCGGGCGGCAGCGGCCTCGTGGCGACAATGTATGACGATCAGCTCGATTGGCTGGAAGAAAGGCTTGCCGCAATTTCGGCGGAGTCGCCGGGCGAACCGATTTTTGTGTATTGCCATCAATCCATGTACGATACGATCGCCGGAAGTTTGAAGGATCAGGACTGGAACGGTATCCGCTCTGAAGATGAAGAAAATCTTCGTGCGATCCTTGCAAAATATCCGCAGGTTTTCCTGTTTAACGGGCACAGCCACTGGATCATGGAATCGTACCGCAACGCTTATTTTGCCTCGAATCAACTTCCGAATATTTTTAACACGTCGTCTGTCGGATATCTTTGGTCAACGACGGATAAAGAGGTTTCGGTGGACGGTTCGCAGGGATATTTCGTGCGCGTCTATGAAAACGAAGTTCTTGTTTTGGGCAGAGATTTTGCGCAGCATAAATGGATCCCGAGCGCTTGTTACGTTGTTTCGTATTAAAAGATGTCCGATTATAAATTTCCGAAAAGGGGCGGCTGTATCCGTCCCTTTTACGTTTGTATGCCGCGGATACGGGAAATAAACCCGCGGCAAAAAATATTTTTCCAAATATGGCATAAGTTCGATTGCCTTTTCGGCTATAAATGTTTAAAATAAATGAGTAATAAAAATGTAAGAGGTTTTCATTGTATGGAGAAGATCGACGGAATGATGAATTCGGGATGCGTAGACTACAAAGATTTTCCCGCCCACGTCAATGAAGTTGTGGCGATAAAGGGGATGATCCATCGCATCCGCGAAATGACAGGCTTTGCGTTTGTGATAATACGTACCGCGCGCGATGTAATTCAATGCGTGTATTCGCCCGATTTTTCGGATTATCGCATGGATGAAAAAGTTGTTGAGGGCTGTGCGGTAAAAATTACGGGTAAAATCGTAAAAGACGAAACGCGCGATGATCGTTTCGAAATGCAGATTCACGGCATTGAAGTGCTCTCCGTTCCGGCGGAAATGATGCCGATCGTGATTAACAAAAAGCAGCTCGATAATATTCCGTTGGACCTCAATTTGAACCTGCGCCCGGTAACGCTGCGCAATCCGAAAGAGCGCGCCGTGTTTAAGATCCAGGAGGGGATCGCGCGCGGGTTCCGGGAATTTTTATTTTCGCAAAAATTTACGGAGATCCGCACGCCGAAGATAAACGCGCAGGGCGCGGAAGGCGGCGCCAATATATTCAGGCTCGATTATTTCGGGAAACAGGTCTTTTTGGCGCAGAGTCCGCAGTTCTATAAGCAGATGCTCGTGCCCGTCTATGAGCGCGTATTTGAGGTAGGGCCTGTGTTCCGTGCCGAGCATCACGATACGTCCCGCCATCTCAACGAATATATCAGTATGGACTTCGAGATGGGGTTTATCGACAGCTTTTATGATATCATGAATATGGAAACGGGTGCGTTGAAGTATATCATGCAATTGCTGAAGGATGAATATGCCGAAGAGATCTCTCTTTTGAACGTAAATTTACCGCAGATTGAAGAGATCCCCGTCGTCAAGTTTATGGACGCAAAAGAGATCATCACCAAAAAGTATAAAAAGAAGATCACGGATTACCGCGATTTCGAGCCGGAGGAAGAACAGATCCTCGGCAAATGGGCGAAGCAGGAATTTGGCAGCGACTTTTTGTTTGTTACTCATTATCCTTCCGAAAAGCGGCCGTTCTATGCGATGGATGATCCTGCCGATCCGAATTATACGCTCAGTTTCGACCTGCTGTTCCGCGGTATCGAAATAACGACGGGCGGCCAGCGCATCCACGATTATCACGAGCAGGTCAAAAAAATGCGTGCGCGCGGGATGAACCCGGATGATTTCGAAGGGTATCTGATGGCGCATAAATACGGCATGCCGCCGCACGGCGGATTGGGCCTCGGGCTGGAGCGTATCACGATGCATCTGTTAAATTTTAAAAACGTTCGGTATGCGTCGATGTTCCCGCGCGATATCAATCGCGTTACCCCGTAAACTTCAAAGGCTTTTATTGCAGCCTGTCGCAAGGCGGATGCCTTTTGTTCAAAAGAAGAAAGTATCGGCTCTGTCTTGAAAAGGGAAAGGATATTCAGGCGGCAGAGAAACGGCATAAAAGATAAATGTCAACCGTTTATAAAAATACGGTTGACATTTTTTTTGTTTTTTGATAGGATAGGGGTATGAAACTAAAAGAAAAAATTTTTTGTAAATTGGACGGCGCAAGAGGGCGCAGCTTTTCGGGTGAGGAACTGGCGGAAGAGTTTGGCGTCAGCCGCAACGCCGTATGGAAGGCAATTAAAAGTTTGCAGGCAGAGGGGTTTATTATTGCCGCCGTGCCGAACCGAGGGTACTCACTGGCCGAGGAAAACGATAAAATTACCGTTTCGGGCATCCAAAAGTTTTTGTCGGGAGGGGAATATCAGATTTCTGTTGTCGATTCAACCGGTTCCGTCCTCGACGATTTGAAACAGGCCGCCGCGCACGGCGCGCCTGCATGGAGCGTGCGCATCGCAGAGGAACAGACGGCAGGACGGGGCAGATTCGGGCGGCCTTTTTATTCGCCGAAGGGCGCCGGATTGTATATAGGCATACTTCTTCGCCCCGATTTTTCTGCGACGGAAACGCTGTTTATAACGACGAGTGCGGCGGTTGCCGTTTGTGAGGCGATCGAGAGCGTTTGTTCGGATTCTTGTGAAATCAAGTGGGTAAACGATGTTTTTCTTCGCGGCAGGAAAGTATGCGGGATCTTGACGGAAGCATCGTTCAGCGTAGAGAGCGGAGGGATCGAAAGGGCGGTTGTCGGCATCGGGATCAACATACGTGAAACGGCGTTTCCGCCCGAATTGAAAAGTATCGCAACGTCCGTTTTTGAAGGCGTGGAATGTCCTGCGGAAACGCGCGCAAAGATCGCGGCAAAATTGTTGGAGCGCTTTCGCTATTATATTGAAGGGATTCCGCGGCGAGCCTTTTATTCAGAATACAAGCGGCGCTCTTTTGTTATTGGAAAACGTGTGGAGATTCGTTCGGGAGACCTGAATAAAAGCGGTATTGTGCAGGATATCGACGAGCAGTGTTTTTTAAAAGTTAAATTGGATGACGGCAGTGAAAAATTGCTTTCCGGCGGTGAAGTCAGCATAAAAGTGCAATAATCCAAGTATTATGTCTGGTATAATTGAATGAAAAACAGTAAAAATGAGCAGATTGCGTTATCTGAAGAATTGGATTTCAAAGTCAAAACAAAGGTGAAGCGGCGGCGCGTCGCGGCGGATCTTGCAAAGTGCGCGGTTTTCGTTTCGCTGATGATCGTTTCCGCTTTTATCAATATACCGTTTTATCCTGTGCCTCTTTCTTTTCAAACGGTAATGGCGGTATTGGCAGGACTTTTGCTCGGCCCTTTCTATGGAACGGCTGCAGTGGGCATTTACATTTTTATGGGAATCGTCGGCTTGCCGGTCTTTACGAAGGGCGGAGGTTTTGTTTTTGTTATTCAGTCGACGTTCGGTTATATCCTCGGTTT
>CALVXE010000035.1 GCA_944368795.1 uncultured Clostridia bacterium
GGAATCGGTATGTTTATGCGCAAACGCCAATACGCGGCGGGCGCGCTTTTGCATGCCGGTGATCGCCCCCTCGATCTGCAGGCGGAGAGGCTCTCCGACGTCGCAGAGGGAGAGGATTTTTTCCGGACTGCCTTTGGTATATACTTCGAATCCGTCGGAAACGCGGACGCAAGTCGTCATGTTTTTGGTATCGGACGAGAAGGGATAGAGGGCGGCGATATCGGCGGATTCGCGCTTCTGCTTATAATCCGCGCCGCACTTGCCCGCGGCGACGAGAAGCGCGCCCTCGGTGGGGTTGCCGACGAAACGGACCTGCCCCGCATCTTCGTACAGGTCGGCGGTGCTGTTGAGACAATAGTTGTTCAGCATCGGGATATCGCAGAAAGAAGCGACCTCCGCAAAGGCGCCGTGCGCCCAAACGTCGACAACGGTCATGCGATTTTCGGTCAGCGTGCCCGTTTTATCCGAACAGATGACGTTGACGCAGCCGATCGTTTCGCAGGCGACCATCTTTTTGACGAGGGCGTTTTGCTTTGCCATGCGCGCAATGTTGATGGAGAGGGATATGGCGACGATGGTGGGAAGACCTTCCGGCACGGCCGCGACCATGAGCACGATGCTGGTGATGAACACGCCGGAAATGCTTTCGAACGAGGCTTCGCCGCGGACGAGGAAGACGACGAGCTGAATGATGAAAATGAGCGCCGCGCACACCGCGCCGATGATCGTGATGGTTTTGCCGAGACGGCCGAGCTTTTCCTGCAAGGGGGTCTGCCCTTCCGTTTCGCCCTGGATCTCGCGCGCGATGAGGCCGAACTGGGTGCAATCGCCCACGTCGGTTACGACCATCCGGCCCGTTCCGCCCGTTACGAAACAGCCGGAATAGACCATGTTCACGCGCTCGGCAACGGGGACTTCCCCTTCCAGCCGGGCGGAGGCATCCTTTTCGACGGGGGCGGATTCGCCCGTGAGGGAGGATTCGTCGCAGAGGAGGGAGACGCTTTCGAGCAGTCTGCCGTCGGCCGCGACCTTGTTGCCCGTTTCGAGATATACGACGTCGCCGACGACCAGTTCCTGCTGGGGAACGTATTGGACGATCCCGTCGCGCACGACCTTGATCTCGACCCCCTCTTTGATCTTATTCAGCTCTTCGAACGCCTTCGCGCTGCGGCCTTCCATGACGACCGTGAGGACGACGGAGATGGCGATCGCGATGAGAATGCCCACGCATTCCGCCCAGTCGAACGATTCGCCCTGCGTAACGTTGACGATGTTGACCGCGATGGTGATGAGCCAGGCGAAAAAGAGAAGAATGAGCATCGGTTCGGTGGAGGCTTCCCAAATGCGGCGCAGCAGCGACTTGGGCTTGGTGCGCGTAAATTCGTTTTTGCCGAATTTTTCCGCATTGCGTTTCACTTGCTCGGCGGACAGGCCCCTGTGCGCGTCCGACCCGAATGCGGCGACGACTTCTTCGCTCTTTTGATCGTAATACTTCATATGAATAACCTTCCCGGATATTTTGCGACATTTTGCAGGTTTTCAGACATGAAAAAAAACCGCACGCGCTGCGCGCATACGGCTGAGAATACAAAGAGGGACCTTCTACCATATAGGACGCGCAAAGCGTTCGTATATGGGTCTTGCGATTTAAGGCAAAGCCTGTGCCGAACGGCACGGGATGAAGACTTGCCGCGCGCGGATGCGCGCCCGCTACTCCCCCACGGATTATTCGGTTGATGATATGATTATACGCAACGGAAAGAATTTTGTCAAACAAATTTCCGCGGTTTTTCAATTTTTCTTCCGCTTATCAATTTTCTTCCGCGACGAAAAATCCGTGCGCGCGAAGCTCGGCGGCGATCCCGTCGAGCACGGCCTCGCTTTCCGCCGAAACGGTATGGTAATGGTAGCCGCCCGTGATGTTTTTGAGGGGCGCGGAGACGCCGCTTTCGATTTTTTTGACAAATTCTTCCGCCTTGCGGCGGGAGTCGATGCCCATCGGCGCGCTGATCTTGCCGTATACCTTGTGCCAGACGTACACGTCTTCCACGCGGCCGCCCGCATCGACGATGAGATAGAGCTCTTCGCGCACCTGCGCGTCGGTATGCCGCACTTTGAATACGCGCGAAGCGCGCGAGGGATTTTCCGCGACGTAGCCGCGGTTGGTCGAAATGATCTTTGCGCCTTCGGCGCGCAGGAGCGCGACGTCCTGCACGATCACCTGGCGCGAAACGCCGAACAGTTCGGCAAGCCCGGAGGCCGTGCGCGGGCTGCTGCCGATCAGCCCGGAGATCGCGCGGCGGCGTTCTTCCCCTGTCATATACGCACCTCTCTGTGTTTTCTGTTCCCGAAAACGGCTGCCGCGCAAAGCGGCGGCGCCCCTTTCAGCGGACGGGATGGAGATTCTTTAACGATACGTCCAATATGGGCGCGGAATGGGTGAGCGCGCCGCATGACACGACGTCCGCTCCGATCTCTTTCAGGCGGGAGACGCTCTCTTTGGTAACGTTCCCGGAAATTTCGACGACCGCGCGGCCGCCGATCAGGCGGACGGCTTCGCGCATGTCTTCCGCGGTCATGTTGTCGAGCATGATGATATCCGCCCCCGCTTCGACGGCATCGCGGACCATGTCCAGCGTTTCCGTCTCTACCTCGATCTTCATCGTGAAGGGAGCGTATGCCTTCGCCCGCGCCACCGCTTGCCTGACGCCGCCCGCCGCGCCGATATGATTGTCTTTGAGCAGGACCGCATCGGACAGGTTGTAGCGGTGGTTGCCCGCGCCGCCCACGCGCACGGCGTATTTTTCGAAAATGCGCATATTGGGCGTGGTTTTGCGGGTATCGACCAGTTTCAGCGAGCTGCCTTCGAGCAGCCTGACGATCTCCGCGGTGTAGGTGGCGATCCCGCTCATGCGCTGCAGGAAATTGAGCGCCGTGCGTTCGCCCGTGAGGATGGCGCGCATGTCGCCGCGCACGGTCGCAAGTTTTTGGCCGCGCAGGACGCGGTCTCCGTCCTTGGCGAAAAATTGGACGCGCACCTCTTTATCCAACAGTTCGAAGGTGCGCGCAAACACGGGAAGGCCCGCGATCACGCCGTCTTGCTTGCAGATCAGTTCCGCTTCGCCCAGCTGTTTGCCCGAAAGCACGCAGGCGGTGGACACATCTTCGTTGGTTACATCTTCCGCGAGCGCCGCGCGGATGAGTTCGTCCGCGCGGATGCGCATGGTCATTTCGTCAATCAAAACATTCCTCCCTTTCCGTTTCTTCACGGATGAGCCGCGCATACCTTTCTTTGAGCGCGGCATAATCAGCGTATTTTTCAAAGGCGGGCGCGGGCGCTTCGCCGAAACTTTCGCCGCGCAGGCGGGCCATCTCGGCCGCGGCGCGCTTTGCCCAAATCAAACTTTCCAACAGGGAATTGCTCGCCAGACGGTTTTTGCCGTGCACGCCGTTGCACGCCGTTTCTCCCGCGGCGAACAGGCGCTTCATGCTCGTTTTTCCGTCGAGATCCACCTTTACGCCGCCCATGAAATAGTGCTGGGCGGGGACGACGGGAATGGGTTCCTTCAAGACGTCGTACCCCTCCGCGAGGCAGTGCGCATAGATGGTCGGGAAATGGCCGCGGACGGTCGCTTCCCCTACCGGCCGCATATCCAGCCACACGTGATCGGTGCCGTCCTTCCGCATCTGTTCGCGGATATCGCCGGTTACGATATCGCGCGGGAGAAGCTCGTTGCAGAAGCGGTTCCCGTTCTTATCCAGGAGGACGGCGCCTTCCCCGCGCACCGATTCGGATATGAGAAACCGCCTGCCCTGCTTTTGCGAATAAAAGGTCGTCGGATGGATCTGCACATAGTTGAGGTGCTCCACCTCGACCGCGTTTTCCAGCGCGATGGCGAGCGAATCGCCCGTGAGGTGGCGGAAATTCGTGGAGTGTTCGTACAGGCCGCCCACACCGCCCGTGGCGAGCAGGGTAAAGCGCGCGTATACCGCCGCAAGGGCGCCCGTACCGCCGCTGCGGACGATCCCGCCGAAGCATTCGTTCCGCCGTGCGATGACGTCCAACAGCTCGGTATTTTCGCGTATCTCGATATTCGGGCGCGTTTTTGCCAGGGCGAGCAGCTTGCTCGTGATTTCTTTGCCGGTAACGTCGTCGTGGAAGAGGATGCGGGGGCGGGAATGGCCGCCTTCGCGCGTGAAACGGAAATTCCCCTCCCCGTCGCGCGCAAATTCGACCCCGTCGCGGACGAGTTCGGCGATCATGGCGGGAGAGCTTTCGATCATCAGCCGCACCGCCGCCTCGTCGTTTTCGTAGTGCCCGGCGCGCATCGTATCTTCGAAATAGCTGTCGAAATCCTCTTTGCCGCGCAGCATGCAGATGCCGCCCTGCGCCAGAAAGGAATCGCTTTCGTCGGCGGCAGCCTTGCTGAGTACGAGAATGCGCATATCCTGCGGCAAATCGAGCGCGCAGCACAGGCCGGCGACGCCGCTGCCGGCGATGAGCACGTCATAGTTTTGTATCGTTCGGGAATTTTTCATGATATCTCTCATGCGATGAGCCTTTTATTTGCGCGAGCCGAGTTCCAGCATGCGCTCCAACGGCCTGCGCGCCGCCGCGGCGGCTTTTTCTTCCAGTTCGACGGTGTATTCGCCCCTTTCCAGACAGCGGACGACGCTTTCGGGCGTGATCTTTTTCATATCGGCGCAGACGGGCGCGACGGGATAAAAGCGCTTGCCCGGACAGCGGCGTTCCAGCTCGTACAGAACGCCCGGTTCGGTGCAGACGATAAACTCGGAACGGGAACTTTGTTCCGCATAGGCGACGATCTCCGCCGTGCTGCCCACAAAATCGGAGGCGGCGCAGACGTCTGCGCGGCATTCGGGATGGGTGAGCACTTCCGCCGCAGGATGCGCGCTCCGCTCGCTTTCGATATCCGAAGAGAGCACGGAGGCGTGCGCGGGACAATATCCGCCCGAAAAGTAAAATGTTTTGCCCGGGACGCGCGCACGGACAAAATTGCCGAGATTTTCGTCCGGGATAAACAGAATGTTTTTATTCGGAAGGGAGGAGACGATCTTCACCGCGTTGGACGAAGTAACGCAGACGTCGCTGAGCGCCTTCAGGGCGGCGGAAGAATTGATATAGCAGACCACCGCCAGATCGGAGACCTCGGCGCGGAGACGGGCGATCTGCTCCGCATCCGCCATGTGCGCCATGGGACAGTCTGCAGAGGCGTCCGGCAAAAGCACACGCCTTTGCGGGTTGAGGATCTTCGCGCTTTCGCCCATGAAGCGGACGCCGCAGAACACGATGGTGCTCTTGTCCGTCTGCGCGGCGGCCTTCGCCAAATAGAAGGAATCCCCCACGAAATCCGCAGCCGCCTGCACGGCGCCGTCGACGTAATAATGCGCGAGGATCACCGCGTCTTCCCTTTTTTTCAGTTTTTCGATTTCTTCCGTAAACATAGACCAACCTGCCCGAATGCGGGACGCAGGCGCGGCTTGCGGCCTGCGTTCATTTTCGTTTAACTATACACGAAAAATTTACATCTGTCAAGACAATAGACGGCGGGCAGGCAAAAAATTTTTATTTTCCCCCGGACATATGCGCGGCGGCGCATGCAGAGCCCGGACATGCGCAAAAGCGCGCAAAAAAAGCCCGCCTGTGCGGCGGCGCATATGCGCCGCCGCACAGGCGGGCGGAAAACCGCGGTATTCCGGCGGGGAGGACTCGCCTTTCCCTCAGACCGGCCGACGGCCGCCTCTTTAAAGGCACGCGCCGCACGGCGCATATTTCAGTTGCCCAAAGCCTCTTTCATCTTGGCGATGGCGGACGCGCGCCCGTCGCTGCCGAGCTTCATATAGATGGCGCTGATATAGTTGCGCGCCGTGCCGTCCGACAGGTTGAGCGCGGCGGCGATCTGACGGTTGTTGAACCCTTCGTAGATCATGACGGCGATCTCGACCTCGCGGTCGGAGAGCCCGAAGGCCTTGCGCAGGCGGATCTCGCGGTCGGAGGTTACCATTTTCGCCGCGTCGGAAATTTTTTTGGCGATCTTTGCGGGCAGGATCGTATCCCCTGCGTTGGCATTTTTGATCGCGTCGATGAGCGCGGGAGCGCTGATGTCTTTTAAAAGATAGCCGCACGCACCGTTGTTGAGAGCGCTCAGGATATAATCGCTGTCGTCAAAGGTGGTTAGCATGAGGACCTTGACGTCGGGGTACAGCTTTTTGATCTCGCCCGTGGTTACGACGCCGTTCATGTTGGGCATGCGGATATCCAAAAGGACCACGTCGGGCACATACCCTTCCGCCATCTTGTCGAGCGCCTGCCGCCCGTCGTTTGCCACGGCGATCACCTCGATGCTGCCGGACGAGGAAAGGACGCTGCGGATCCCCTCCGACAGGATGGGCTGATCGTCAACGATCATTACTTTGATCTTCATTGCTCTCCTCCTTTTTTTCGGGATCGGAAACTTTTAGACTTCCCGGAAGGCTGAGCTCGATTTCGAACCCTTCCCCTTCCTCGGACGAAAAGCGGATCATGCCGCCGAGCGATTCTGCCTTTGCGCGCATGCTCGACAGGCCGAACCCTTCTTTGAAATTCTTCATATCGATGCCCGAACCGTTGTCGGACAGGAGCAATTCGACATAGTTGCCCATGTCTTTAAGCTCAAAGAGAAAGGCGGTGCCGCCGCCGTGGCGGATGCCGTTGGAGATGCCTTCCCGCAGGGTGTTGCTGACAAAGCGCTCTGCCTCTTCCGTGAGTTCGATGTCGTCGATCTTGCTGCGGACGGTAAAGTAGGTGCCGTTCGCCGTCTCTTCGAGGATGCCCTCGAGATACTCTTTCAGGGTAACGTTTTCGCGCTTGCCCGAAAGGAGGTGAACGGAGAGGCGAAGTTCGTCCAAACAGTTCTTCGCCTGGATATTCGCCGCCGTGATGCAGCGTTCCGCCTCCGCCACGTCTTTGCCGAGGGCGAGCTTTGCGGCCTCCGTCTGCATGATGACCGTGGTGAGAGAATGCCCCGCCGTATCGTGGATCTCCTTGGCGATGCGGTTGCGCTCCTCGATGACGGTGGCTTCTTCCAGTTTATCGTAGGCGCGCAAAAGCTCCTTGCGGCTCTCTTCCAACTCGTGCAGGCTGCTTTCGATCTGTTTGTTTTTGCGCGATACGGTCATCGCGAAATTGAACATAACGAAGTGCAGGACGAGCACGATGAGCGCGACGAAATATTGAGAGGAGATATCGAACGCGGAGCCGAATTCGTCGTTGATGACGGCTATGACCGCATAGGAGGCGGTATACGCCGCGAGATTGACGGCGAACATGATGAGATCGTCGCGGAGGGTCGGCGCGGAGAGATAGTATTCGGACAGCACGAGCACGTAGACGAGGTAGCAGAAGGAATTCGTGGCCACCGAAACCCGCCAGCCGGAGAAGAAATTCAGAAGGATGAGAAGGACGCTGTCGAGCACGTACCATGCGAGCTTGCGGTTGAAGGTGCGGAAGACAAAGACTTTCATCGCCATGGAAAAGAGCAGGAGCGCGGAAACGGGTATGGAAATATATACCGGTCCCCTGCCGCGCTCGACCGCGCTGAACACGACGATGAAGATGACGATCACGAGAAGGACGAGCAGGACGAGGCGGATCGCCTGCAGAATGTTCCGTTCCGCGAGCGGCTTTTTCAGCCATTTCTGCACTCTGTTTTCGCCCTGCCCTTTGCCGCCGTTCATGCGGAGAGAGCCTTTGCCGCGGACGCAAGGCGGGACAGGCAGCGCTCTTTGCCCAAAAGCTCTGCCATCTCGCTCGCGCCGCCCGGCGTGTTTTCGCGGCCGGTAAGGGCGATGCGGACGCACCAGAGCACGCTGCCGTTCTTTAAGCCCTGACTCTGCGCCAATTCGCACAGAGACGCGTAAATTTCCGCGTTTTCAAACTTTTCCAGCTTTTCGAGCGCGGCGGCTGCCTGCGGGAGGACGGACTTTGCAAGCTCGGCATCCGATTTCATTTTTTTGTTGAAATAGAGCGCGGGATCGACGGCGCCGTATTCTTCGAGAAAGTCCAGCTTGGAGGGGATATCTTCGAGAACGTCCGTGCGCGACTGCACCAAACGCAGCAGCTTGGCTTCGTCGTACCTGCCGTACGCCTTGCTCTTTTGCAGGAAGGGTACGGCGAGCGCGGCGAATTTTTCGGCGGGCATTTCGCGGTAATATTCCCCCGAAAGCCAGCGGAGCTTGGGCTCGTCGAAAATGGAGGGAGACTTATTCAGGCCCGCGAGGGAAAAATGCTCTTCCAGTTCGGCGAGCGTCATCTTTTCGACGTTGCTCTTGGGGCTCCAGCCCAACAGCGCGATGTAGTTGACGATCGCCTCTTTGCAGTACCCCTTGGCGACCAGATCCTGATAGCTCGCGTCGCCGTTGCGCTTGGAGAGCTTTTCGTGCGCGTTTTTCATGATGGGAGGAAGGTGGATGTACGTGGGGCGTTCCCAGCCGAACGCATCGTACATCAGGTTGTATTTCGGCGTGGAAGACAGGTATTCGCTGCCGCGGATGACGTGCGTGATCCCCATCAGATGATCGTCGACCACGTTGGCGAAATTGTAGGTGGGCATGCCGTCGCTCTTTAACAGGATGCCGTCTTCGACGTCCTTGAAATCGACCGTAACGGTGCCGTACACGAGATCTTCGTAACTGCCGCTCCCCTCTTCGGGCACGTTTTGGCGGATGACGTACGGGACACCCGCCTTCAATTTTTCTTCCACCTCTTCTTTGGAAAGGCGGAGGCAGTGCTTATCGTACCGCCCGACGCCGTTTTCGTCCTTGAGGGAATCGATGCGCTCTTTGTCGCAGAAGCAGTAGTACGCGCCGCCGAGGCTGACAAGCTTTTCGGCGTATTCTTTATAAATGGAGGCGCGCTCGCTCTGCACGTACGGGCCGCAGGGGCCGCCGATATCGGGGCCTTCGTCGTAAAAAATGCCCGCGTCTTTCAAAGTATCGTAGATGATCTGCACGGCGCCTTCGACATAGCGCTTGCTGTCGGTATCCTCCAGGCGGAGAATGAATTTGCCGCCTTGGCTTTTGGCGTACAGATACCCGTACAATGCCGTGCGCAGGTTGCCGATGTGCATGTAGCCCGTGGGACTGGGCGCGAATCTCGTTCTTACTTCTTTCATACCGTTTTCCTTTTTCCTGTTTTAACCGTCTTCACGCACCGCATAGATGCGGCCCGTGTGATAATAACTGTACAGTTCTTTGCCGACGATGACGCTGTCGCACAGGCGCGCGCCGTGCACCGAACAGATATAGCTGAGTTCGCGGATGCAGCGGTCGTCTTCCTCCGAAGGCTCGCACGAGCCGCTCGGATGATTGTGCGCGACGATCACGTTGGCCGGCGCCACTTCCGCAATGACCGCGCCGAGCGCCTTGCCGTCCAGCGTTACCCTGTCTTTGCTGACTTCCGTGATGGTCTTCGTGCAGAGAAGGACGTTGTTTGCGTCCAGCAGATACAGTTCGAGTTTTTCCGCTTTGCAGCCTTCGAAGCGGGCCCGCACGAAGGACTCGACCATCCCGTAATTGTAGAGGCTGACCTCTTCGCGTTCGCGCCCGCGCATGCGGCGCATACACTCGCCCATCAGCCAAATGTATTCCGCCGTTTGCGGCCCGACCCCGGCGACCGCCTCCAGAAGGCGGGGCGAAGCGGAAAATACGCCGTTGAGATCGCAGAAACTTTCTAAAAGGCGGTGCGCGATCGGATTGGTGTTCCGGCGCGCGATCGGCTCGTAGAGAAAAATTTCCAACAGTTCGTGGTCGGTAAGCGATCCGCCGTGTTCGTACAGGCGTTCGCGCATGCGCTCTCTGTGTCCTTCGTGCATAGTTCACCGTTCGCTCTTTTGAAATATTGCCTTTATTGTACCATATCCGCGCCGCATTTTACAAGCTTTTTTGCCCTGATTTTGCCGGGGACGCGCTATTTTTGCGCCGCGGCGGCTTATGCGGAAAGCGGCCCGCAGCACTGCTGCGGGCCGCTTCGGAAAAGGAAGACGGGTAAATTATTTTTCGTCGAGATCGAGATAGGACGCGGGGTCGATGCTCTTGCCGTCCTGCGTAACTTCGAAATGCAGATGCGACCCTTCGTTGTATTCGTTGCCCATGACGTCCGCCGCCGCGGAGACGGTGCCGATCAGCTGCCCCTGCGAGACGGTATCTCCCGCCTGCAGGCCCGCCGCGACGTCGATGGACGCGTATTCGCTCTTTAAGCCGTTGCCGTGGTCGATGACGACTTTTCCGCCCTCTAAAAGGGTATCGGTAACGCTTTCCACCGTTCCCGCATATGCCGCGGTAACTTCTGTGCCCGCATCCGCTTTAAAATCGATGCCCGTATGCAGGTTATAGCGGTTGAGCGTGGAATTGTACCAGAAAGTGTACGTCGTTCCGACGGTGGAGCCGCTGACGGGCATGGAGAACACGACTTCGGTATCGCTGGGTTCGTCCGGTTCGTCCGGCTCGTCGGGCTCGTCGGGTTCTTCCGGGTCTTCCGGCTGTTCGGTATTGCCGCCGTCGGGATCGACCGGCGCTTCGATCGCGGGCTCGCCGCTCTGCGTTACGAATACCACCGTGAGCACGATCGCCGCGACGAGGATGAGCGCACACGCCGCGAGAACGATGTAGTAGAGACTTTTTCTCTTAACTTTTACGGGAGTTTCGCTCTCGTTTTCGTTGACCTTGTTTTCTTTCATTTCTGTTCCTCCGAAAAGATTTGATGTTTTGATTTTTGACCGTTCTTCCGATTTTATACACGGCATCGAAAAAATTTTTAATAACCGCCGAAAATGAGCGGACTGCCCACGGCGGCGGCGCCGCCGCGCACGGCAACGTGCAGATTGACGCGCGCCCCGTACAAATCTACTCCCCCGCCGAGGCGGCGGGAATAAAAGTAATAGTTGGAAACGCCCGCCGCATCTTCGCGGCAAACCAATTCGCCCCCGTATTTTTTGACCTGCCGAAAGGCTTCTTCCGCGCTTTCGTAGCGGGCGCTTTCGCCCGTGATGTCGGACAGGGCAAGTTTTACCGCGGCCGCTTCGGAAGCGGAGGCAAGCGTGATATGCGCCTGCGAACTTTCGCTGCCCGAATAAAACGTATACTGCTCCGCCCCTTCGAACAAAAGCCCCTTGTCCAAAATCTGCGGCACGACGAGAAGCGCCGCGCACAGAAAAGCCGTACACAGGACGATACAGCACCTGCCCGCTTTTTTTAACATAAAAAACCGCCTCCGATTTCTTTTCGGAGGCGGTTATCGCCAAAAATCTGTAAGTTTAAACGTGCGGGCCGCCCGCTTCGGAAAATGCGACAGCGGCAAGGCATAAATCCGCACGCGGCCTTTCAATATAAGGAGAGCGAACGGCGGGACAAAAAACGGCGGCAGGCGCCGCATTCGCCGACGCGTCATTGTTTCCCTTTTTTGCCGAGAGGGATATGCGCGGCGGCATTGACCGACAAATCGGAAAAATTGCGCGCACGGTACTGCACGAGACCTTCCGCGGCGATCATGGCGGCGTTGTCGGTACAATATTTTTTTTCGGGAAGGA
>CALVXE010000036.1 GCA_944368795.1 uncultured Clostridia bacterium
GCGTACCAAAAGCAGTCAATGTTTCATATGAAACATTGACTGCTTTTGGTACGCAGAAAAAAGAAAAATTTAGAAAAATATAGCGCTTTAATTTTAAATTAAAAATAGCGTTACTAATCATAAATGCGCCAAGTTATTCTTCATAGAAAATTTACAAAAATAATTATGCGTAAAATCGGATAAGAAAAGGTCTTTCTGAATATATGCCACCGTACATCAGAGCGACCGCGCTTATTTTAATAAAATTAGAGCATAATATTGCAAATGCAATCAGATGCTGGAATTGATGCAACAGTACATCGAGGCGTTTGGCGCTTTGTATCAATTTAAAAGTTAGTCGCTCCGTTTCTTGCTGCCAATATTTTGCGCATATTTAGATTTAATAATATGTGCAGAAAAAATTATGGTAGGGGAGTACCGATCAACTGAATGTTTCATATGAAACATTCAGTTGACATCAATGGTAAATCTACACGCGCGCCTATAAATTAATGCTTAAAAATAATGTTTCACGTGAAACATTCTGTATAACGGACAAGTTTCATATGAAACATTTTAAAGGGTAAAATCGACCTGCTTTGCCTATGCGCTCAGCAGATTTTTGCTGAAAATTGTGATTTTACGATGATAAATTCATAAAATTTTTAACTTTGCGAAAAAAGATCGCGGGAACCCTTGTGTTTTTTTGTATATTATGGTATGATTATTACAAAACCGAACGTGGGGCATATTAGCGAAACGGCGCTTTAATAACCGTCGTCGGACCGGCTTCGTGGAACCTGATTGCCGTTTTTATTGAAGCGCATATTTTACGTTATGGCGCAAAAAGGTGCTTTAAAGGCGTAAAGGCGCAAAAATTATACGAAAAGTTCAAGGGAAGGCCAAACGTTTTTTTTTGCGCCGAACGGCAGGCTTGCGCTTAAGGCGAGCGCGATCGGCCGTTGATGATACATAGTATCAATAAAGGCGAAACAGTTTCCGAAGCCGCCATCTAAAAGGGCGCGCCGGTAATTGTTCGTTTAAAAACGCCTTGAATTGCGTACAATAATACAGTGCAGAATTTATAATTAGCAGAAGGGCAATATTCGAGTGCGCGTTTGCCGCGGCTTCGGCATACGCTATTCAATATTCTATAAAATTAATTTATCAATTTGAGTTGTAAGCTACAAGAAGGAGAAGCTGAATGAGTAAAACTTCAAAAATACTGCTCTGGGTTCTGCTCGGAGTAGTGCTGGTCCTGATCCTTTCGGTCGTTCTGTCAAATATGTTGGGCGGACCCCGGGAAGTCAGTTTGACCGAATTGACGGAGATCATCGAAACGACGGATGAGATCGATTCCATTCTGGTCGATGATTACATCTATATCGGAAGAAAAGGAAATTCTTCGGTCTATGAAGCCGTCGGGCCGCGCGGCGATGCGGGAAATGTTATTTACGAAGATTTTTGGAATGCCGTAAAAAATAAGGGATTAAACGTTTCCTACACCGATCCGAATGCCGGCAGCTTTATGACGTATCTGATTCCGCTGATCGGAATCATCCTCGTGTGCGTAGTGTTTTGGCTGCTGATCCGTCAGACGCAGGGCGGGGGCAGCAAGGCGATGAGTTTTGCAAAAACCAAGGCGCGCGTGAATTCGAACATTAAGGTCCGCTTTTCGGATGTGGCCGGCGCTGAGGAAGAAAAACAGGAACTGGCCGAAGTGGTCGAGTTTTTAAAGGCTCCCCGCAAGTTCTCCGATCTCGGCGCGCGCATCCCGAAAGGCATTTTGCTCGTCGGGCCTCCCGGAACGGGTAAAACGCTTTTTGCCAAGGCCGTGGCCGGCGAGGCGAACGTGCCGTTCTTCTCCATCTCCGGTTCCGACTTCGTGGAGATGTTCGTCGGCGTCGGTGCTTCGCGTGTCAGAGATCTGTTCGACGCGGCAAAAAAGAGCCAGCCCTGCATCGTGTTCATCGATGAAATCGACGCGGTCGGCCGCCAGAGAGGGACCGGCCTCGGCGGAGGGCATGACGAACGCGAACAGACCCTCAACCAATTGCTCGTGCAGATGGACGGCTTTGAGACGAACGAGGGGATCATCGTCATGGCGGCGACCAACCGTGCGGACATCCTCGATCCCGCACTGCTCCGTCCCGGACGGTTTGACAGGCAGATCCACGTGAACTTGCCGGACGTGCGCGGAAGAGAGCAGATATTAAAAGTGCATGCCCGCAACAAACCGTTGGCACCCGACGTCAACTTTAAAATCCTTGCCCGCCTGACGAGCGGCTTTTCCGGTGCGGATTTGGAAAACCTGCTGAACGAAGCGGCGATCCTTACCGCCCGCGCGAATAAAAAGATGATCGGCAACCACGAACTGTTCGAAGGGATCAATAAAGTGCTTCTCGGGCCGCAGAAAAAGAGCCGGCTCGTAACCGAATCGGATAAGCGCATTACGGCATACCATGAAAGCGGCCACGCGATCATCGCGAAACTGTGCAAGAACTGCGATCCCGTTCAGGAGGTCTCCATCATCGCCCGCGGCATGGCGGCCGGATATACGATGACCCGCCCCGACAACGACGATAATCACATGACGAAGGCGAAGCTCACCGACCTCGTCTGCGAGATGCTCGGCGGCCGCGTTGCGGAAGAGATCGTGATCAAGGACGTTTCTACCGGGGCATCCAACGATTTGCAGCGCGTAACCGAAATCGCCCGCAAGATGGTAACCGAGTGGGGCATGAGCGAGCGGGTCGGCCTTGTAACCTATCGTTCGGATAACCCGATCTTCCTCGGAAGAGACATGGAAACGCACAACAGTTACAGCGAAGAGACGGCTGGCATCATCGACGAAGAAGTGCACAAGATCATTGAATCCGCGCACGAACGCGCCGTGAAACTTTTGAGCGAAAACCGCGCCGTGCTCGACAATATGGCCCGCGTGCTCATCGAGCGCGAGACGATTTATACCGACGAAGTGGATATGCTTTTGGACGGCGCTTCGGTGGACGACATCTATAAATATATGGATTCGAAAGAAAAGAAGGCCGAAGAAAATCCTTTCAAACGCTTTATGGGCGATGAAGAGGAACCGAAAAAGAGCGTCAGCGAAGACGTGGCCAAAGTTACGGGCGGCGAAAGTTCCGGCAGTGAAGACGGGCCCTCCGGCAGCGATGGCGGAGCGGGCGGCGAACAATAAGGCCGCCGCGGCGGCAAACAGGGGCGCCCGGTCCGGGCGCCGTGAAACCAAGCAAAGACCCGCTCCTTTCCTTATAATATAATAATGTATAATAATGAGGAAAGGAGCGGCAAAAAAACTTCAGATAAAGAGAGACGTTGAAAATGGGAAAGATCGTATCGTTTTCGAACCAAAAGGGGGGCGTCGGAAAGACGACCACATGCGTAAACATGGCGGCGTATCTCGCGTCGTTCGGCAAAAAAGTTTTGCTCGTCGATATCGACCCGCAGGGAAATGCAACGACGGGCATGGGCTTTTCGAAAAGTTCGCTTAAAAAGTCGGTGTATAACGTACTCATCGACGACGAGCGCGTTTCCGACAATATTTTAAAGACGGAGGCGGAAAATCTTGACCTTCTGCCTTCGAACATCGACCTTGCGGGCGCAGAGGTCGAGCTCGTTTATAAAAAGAGCCGCGAAAAAGTTCTGAAAAACGCGTTGGAAGAGGTGCGCGGCCGGTACGACTACATAATGATCGATTGCCCGCCCTCGCTGGGCCTGCTGACGATCAATTCGCTCGCGGCGGCCGATTCGGTGATCATCCCGATCCAGAGCGAATATTACGCGCTCGAAGGGCTGAGCCAGCTGATGAATTCGATCTCGCTCGTGAAACAGCACCTCAACCCGTCTTTGGAAGTGGACGGCGTGGTGATGACCATGTATGACAGCCGCTCGTTGATTTCCAAACAGATCGCGGAAGAGATCCGCAAATTTTTTACGAAGCGCGTTTTCGAAATCGTCGTGCCGCGCAACATTCGGCTCGTAGAGGCCACTTCGTACGGAAAGCCGATCATGATGCACGACCCGAAATGCACGGGGGCACGCGCGTATAAGGCCCTTACGCAGGAATATCTCGACCGCGAAACGAGGAGTAAGAAATGAAGACGCAGAACAGAGGATTGGGCAGGGGGTTGTCGGCTCTCTTTTCCGATACGGAAGAGGCTTACGAAAATGCGGCGAAATACGGCACGGAAGATATCCCTTCCGCACCGCTGCCGGAAGATATCAAGGGGCTTATGGAGGTCGACATCGATCTGGTGCGGCCGAACCCGAACCAGCCCCGCAAACATTTTGACGAAGAGGCGCTCAACGAACTGGCCGCCTCCATCAAAAAGCACGGCCTGATCATGCCGATCGTCGTCAACGGCATGCAGAACGGCAAATATATGATCATTGCGGGCGAACGCCGTTATCGTGCGGCAAAGATCGCCGGCAAAACGCAGATCCCCGTCGTCGTGCGCGAATACAGCGACCGCGAGATCAAAGAGATCTCGCTGATCGAGAATTTGCAGCGCGAGGATCTGAACCCGATCGAAGCCGCCAACGCGATGAAACAGCTGATGGACGAATATCACCTCACGCAGGAAGAACTGGCCGAGCGGATCGGGAAATCGAGGCCGGCCGTTACCAACACGCTGCGGCTTCTGTCTCTTTCGCCGGAAGTCATCGATCTCGTTTCCACAGGCCGGCTCAGCGCGGGGCACGCGCGCGCTTTGGTAACGCTGCCCGAAGACGCACAGTACAAGCTCGCCGGAGACGCGATCAAAGACGGCCTTTCGGTGCGCGATATCGAGCGAAGCGTCCGCGATTATTTCGCTTCCCCCGAAGAACTTGCCGATAAAAAAGATAAAAAGAAGCAGCAGGTCTCCATCGAGCTGAAGGACTTGATCGAGCGCATGCGGCACACCTTTAAAACGAAAGTATCCCTGATCGGCAACGACAGAAAGGGGAGAATTTATATCGATTACTACAACACGGACGACCTCGACCGCATCAGCGAGATCGTGGATCTTGTGGACAAGAGCGAAAAATTTTAAGAAAACAAAGCCCGCCGAACGGCGGGCTTTTATCGTGCGGTAAAAATGAGGAGAAGGGAATGTAAATGTACCCGCAGGCGGCAGATCCGCCCCGAACCGTTCCGCCATCGGCGGGAAAAGGAAAAACGCGCGGCCATGCGGAAGCCAAGCCCGGTTTCCGCCTTTCGCCCCGTTCCGCGGCGGCCCGAAAAGCGGCTCGCTTTCCGCGGCGGTGCCGCCGTCTGCCGATACGCCGGAGCGGACGGCCGGGAGGGGTGTAAAAAATGTTAAAAAGTAACATTTTTATCGGAAAGCCCCGTTTTTTCCGAATTGCGCAAAAATGATGAACGATAGGTGAACGTTTCGCTAAATGCGGCCGAAAAATGCCTGTTTTTTAAAAAAGAATCGCTTTTTGACGACAAAATTTGCCGCACGCCTTTTGCGGAAAAAGTCGAACGATGTTATAAGTGAACGTTAATTGAGTGATTCAGCCAAAAAATAGAGAAAAAAATTACAAATTTTAACAATAAATTTTAGATTAAGTCTTGACAGGTGCCCGATTGTATGTTATCATAAGAACATAATTGAAGCGGCGCTCGCGTCGAGAGGGGGAAACACGCGCATATTTTATCGAAGGTCCAAAGTTCGGCAATAGTAAAGGGAACCGGGATTCGGTAAAATACGTGCGTTTTTTTATTTTTCGCGCTTTTATTCCGCCGCAGAAACCAAGATTTCGCATACGGCCGTTCGGCAGGGGCGCCTCTGCCGCGTTTTCAGAGGAAAACGCGGCGTCTTCGCCTGTTTGAGCGTATACCTGCGTGCGGGATCGGCAAAATAAAACAGGGAGGAACAGCATGAAGGCAATTTGGAACAAAGTCATCGTGATCGCTTTGGTCGCCGTCATGGTCGGTGTTCTCGTGTTTTCCTATGTTTCGGCAATCACCAATTATGATTTTACGGTATTCATATTTGCGGGAGCCGCCGACCAGGAGACCAACCGAGACCTGATCGATACCTGGGCCGAACAGTACGCCGAAGCGCACGCGGACGAGATCGGAAAGAGCAATATCAACGTCGGTATCTCTTTCCAAAGCGATACCAACCTCTACTTTTCGCAGGTGCAGAGGGAGATCGCTTCCGGCAAGGCGGACGATGTGTTTTACGTTTCCCCGAAATACGTAAAATCGTTTGCGCTCAACGACGCGGTCCTCGACCTTACCGATTACGTCGACTGGAATCGGTACGATCCCAACGGGATCTGGAGCTCCGCGATCGGCGCGTATGCGTTCGTCGAGGAAGACGGGACGATCGGCGACCCCGTAACGTATGTGGGCGACCCCGGTGCGAGCGGTCATGAAGGCAGCTTCCAAACGGCGGAAGGAAAGACGGCCGGCGTATATGCGCTGCCCAAGGACTTTTCGTCTTTCGGCCTCGCGTACAACCGCAATTTCTTTACGCAGGCACTGCGCGACGCCTATACGTCCACGGCCGATACGGGCGGGGCGATCCGCGAGATCGACGCGAGCGGAAACGAGACGGGCGACGCGGCGAACATCATAAATATCGGCAAGACCGTCCGCTATTATCCCTTTAACTATTATAAATATGCGAATTATCAGGTGGCGATCGACGCGCAGGATCCCATCGCCAAGGCGGCCGAAAGCGTCGGCGGTTACGACGTTACGATCATGGGCTGGCCGGGCGAGACGTATGACACCGGTCTTGCGGACGATCCGACTACTTCGTACGACGATTCCATCGGGTACGTAACGTATACGTATGCGGAATACAGCGCGATGGCCTGGGCGGTCGGATATTATGCAAACACGTACGATGTGGATACGCCGTATGCCGCCAACGGTTCGCGCACGGTCGGCGCCGCGCGCGGCAGTCATAAATTGCTGACTTGGCTGAACGACCGCAACGGCAACTGCATCGAAACGGATTTCGTCTACGGCAACGACCAATACGAAGGCACGCTGTACCTCACGGCGTGGCTGCTCGGCAACGACGTCGATATCATCAGCGACGATTACAGATCCGTAACCGCGCCCGCGGGTGAAGAAGCGACGAGCGAATATGGCATCAACAGCGACGAGTTCAAGGAAGCGTATGCTGCTTTCCTCGCTTTCGGTTCGGATTGGAACGCGAACTCGTTCTACAGCGGATCGGGCGAAAGTTCGCTTACGATCGGCGGGTGGGGCACCTTTAACAGCGGCCGCTGCATCTTCTACGGCTGCGGCACATGGAATATGGCCACGTTCAATTCCACCGTGCAGAGCACGCTGTCCGTCGGGATCATGCCCGAACCCGTTTCCGAAGACTATTCGCCGTATGCGCGCGTCAAGGGAGCCGATTATACGTCGGTAACGTACGACGAGGACGGCAGCGGTCCCGTGATCGGCAGCGAACTCGTGGATGCGGAAGGCAATTACACGAGCGCTTGGGTCTCTTTCCAGCAGCCTCGCCAGGATGCATGGGCGGCCCGTTTGGATACCGTCGGATACGGCGTGAACGCGGACGTTTTGACCCGCTATACGGGAAGCGAAGCGTGGAAGGTGGATGCGTGCGCCGACCTGTGCGCTTATCTCACGCTCGACCCCGAAATGCAGCTTGCGATGACCTATTCGGGTTCGCAGCTCACCTCCTTCGTCGATCAGGGCGAATCGTACCTGTATTATCAGGACGAATCGTACCAGACGGACGAAGCGTATAACTTCAAAAACATGATCACGCCGGACGGCAACGCGAGCGGAACGCTCGAAGTCAGCGCGGCGGAAATCGAAAAGGCAGGGCTTGCGAGCACGCTGAATCCGGGCAACGCGTCAACGGTAACGCTCACTTCCCCCGCCGACAGCGAGATCGGCAGCAACCAGCTGCGCGACGATTCGCAGGTTTGGACGTTTGCCACGGCCGTCGCCACGACGATGTACAATCAGCACACGACGACGAGCTGGCGGAACGTAACCGAATATATCACCAACGAATTCCCGTCTTTGGTTCCCTATCTGAACGACTACTTCAAAGATTCCACGATGGGGTCGGTGATTTCCATCGCCTATGCCTTCAAGTGCCTGAACCTCATCGCGCTCAACTATGAAGACAGGAACCTGCAGCTGCGGATGGTCAGCGGCGAAGACGGCAACGGCGCGCTCGATTCGTGCATGTACACCTACAATTCGCAGTGGATCGACGAATTCGGAGCGACGAAGGGCTATTCGCTGATCGCGTACGACGCCACGAGGACGCCCGGAACCTACGCGAAAGTTTGGTTTGACGAGGCGACGAACAACGCCATGACCGATTCTTTGATCATCAACCCGCCCAACGTTGCGGCAGGGAACGTACGGTTCTTTACGCCTTCCGCTTTCTGCGATTGGATCGTAAGGCGCTCGCAGGCCCTGTTGGACAACGCGGTCGCGCGCGAAGAATCCATCGCGAACCAAGATTGATAAGACCTCACCGCAAGGAAGCCGCGGCAGCGCGGCTTCCCCGCAAAAAATTTTGAAAAGGGAGAATACGTATGGAAAATAATACAGTTTCCTATGCGCAGGACGCGGCGGCGGTGCAGGCGCTTGACCTGACGGAGCCGATACGGCAAAAAAAGCGTATCAACCGCGCAAAACTGCAAGAAAATATTTGGGGGTGGATCTTCGTTTCCTTCCTGCTGATCGGAACGACGGTCTTCACGTATATCGCGTTCATCTTATCCGTATGGATTTCCTTTACCGACTACGACGCGTTCATCATGACGACGTTTTGGGAGGGATTGGGCAGCATCCATCCGGACGGCGCGTTCCATTGGTACCAATACATGTTCAGCCCCGAAGGGCCTCTCGGCATCGCGGGGGAATCGGAAGACTTCTGGAACACGCTCGGCAGCACGGTGTTTTATCTGATCGGTATCCCGATCGGCATGGTGCTCTCGCTGGGGATATCGGTGCTTCTTTCGCGGGATATCCGGGGAACCGGAACTTTCCGCGTGATCTACTACATTCCCACCGTCGCGTCCACCGTTTCGATCACGGTCATGTGGACGAACCTCTTCGGCGACGGAGGACTGATGGATTCGCTGTTCGGGCTCAGCCTGCTGGCGAACGATTCGACGTATTGGCAGAACCGTGCCTGCGTCATCATCCTGACCGTGTGGAAGGGGCTGGGCGGTACGGTCGTCCTGTTCGTCGCGGGGCTGAACGGCGTCAATGCCAGCTATCACGAGGCGGCGGAAATCGACGGCGCGAACGCCTGGTCGATCTTCTGGCGGATCACGATGCCGCAGCTGTATCCCACGATCTTCTACGTGCTGGTAACTTCGGTCATCGGCGGTATGCAGATCTTCGTCGAGCCGAACCTGATCTTCGGCAACTATCCGGCGACGGGCAACCAGGCCACGAGCGGAACGCGGTACAATATACCGTTCGTCGGGTTTATCTTCGGCGTATTCAACAACGGCGAGTGGGCGCATGCGAGCGCGCTCGGCATCATATTGGCGATCATCATCTTTGTGCTGACGCTGATACAGTTCGGTTTGGATTCGAGGAGGGATAAGGTATGACGAATCATACGGAAACGGCGTCCCCCGAAAACAAGGGCGGAAAGTTCGGCAATTTTATGCGCAAAATCGGCAGGGCGTTCAAAAATTTCTTCGTGAATTTCCCCGCAAACTGCCGCAAGGCGATCGGCAGATTTTGTTCTTGGTTCGGCTTCGGCACCTTCGGATATACTTCCAATAAAAAGAGGAAAAAGGTGTTCTTTGACGTAATCGGCTACGTGCTCCTCGTAGCGGGCGGCATTACGATGCTCTACCCGTTCTGGTGGATGCTTGCGGCGTCGCTCGCGGGGCCGGTGATGGCGGCAGACGGCGTAACGGTTACCGATTCGGCGCTCAACGTCATGATCACGACCATCTTCTGGCCGGACGAAACCAGCCAGTTCGGGCTGCTCTATAACTATGAAAATGCGGTAACGCTTTTGAATTCCGCATGGCAGACGGTAACCATCGGCGGGCACGCGTACGCGTTCTGGCGCTCGATCATCAATACGCTCGTGTATTCCCTCGTTCCGGTTACGGTCGGCGTGTTCACTTCGGCAATGGCGGCGTTCGCTTTCGCGAAGCTGAATTTTAAGGGCAAAAATTTCGTATTCTTCTACTGCCTGGCGGCAATCATGATCCCTTTCCCCTCCATCATGATCGCGCAGTTCTGCGTGTATTCGGCGATGGGGTGGACGGAAAACGGCCTGGCGATGATCGTTCCCGGATGCTTCGGCGCGATCCTCACGGCGTTCTTTATCCGCCAATATCTGTACGGCCTGCCCACTTCGATCCTGGAGGCGGCCCGCATTGACGGGGCGGGGTATTGGAGGCAGTTTACCTCCTTTATCGTGCCGCTGGCAAAACCTGCCATCATGGCGCAGTTCATCCTCAGTTTCATGGGGTCTTGGAACAACTATCTCGCGCCGCAGGTATTCATCACTTCGGATATGTGGAAACCGCTGACGCTGGCGATCGGACAGCTGGATACATCGTACAGTACCGACGTTACCAACGCCCCGGCAGTCATGGCGGCGTCCGTATTGGCGTTGCTGCCCATCCTGATATTGTTTGCAGTCTTCCAAAAGACGATCATCGGCTCGATCATGCTGACAGGCTCGAAAGAGTGATGCCCGGCAATGCAAAATCCGGAAGGCGCCCGAACAGGGCGCCTTCTTTGCGTTCTGTGCGGGCATATCGTTCAGCGCGGCGATGAAGAGGGCGGTTTTCAGACGGAAAAACGAAAGAGGCGAGGCATCGTTGAAAGAAACGCCTCCGCCCGCATTTTTTCGCCGAAAACGGTTGCCTTTTTTGCGCGCGTATGGTATCATAACGCGGCATGCGGGCCGACGGCCCGCTTCTTACAGGCAGGTACAGAATATGCGGTTTGAATATCCGGGCGATCCGCACTTTGCTCCTCTCGCGGGGAGAGCGGACGCTCCGAACAATTGGGGCGCCTTCGGCGCGCATGATCCTTCGCTGATTTTCGCGGAAGGGGCATACTATGCCTTTTCCACGGGGACGTTCGGCGAAAACTATTACCAGATACGGCGTTCGCACGACCTCATCCATTGGGAGTATGCGGGGCAGGCCTTCCCGGCCGGGATCGCGGCGTCCCTGGCGCCCGTTTTGCGGGCCGTGGAGCGCGTTTACGGAAAGGGAACGGAAAACGATACTTTATGGGCGCCGGACATAGTCCCCGCGCAGGGCGGCGGCTACTGGCTGTACGGCTGTTATACGGCGGCGTTCGGCAAAAATTATTCGGCGATCTTTCTGGCTAACGCGCAAAACATCGAAGGGCCGTATGTTTACGCCGATACGCTCGTGCTCACGGGCGGGGATTGGGGGCTTCAGCCGAACGCAATCGACGCGCAGATTTTCTACGACGGGGAAGGGCGGATGTTCATGACGTACGGTTCGTTTTACGGAGGCATCCGCATCCTCGAACTGGACCCGCGCACCGGTCGGCGCAAAGACGGGCTTACGTATACAGATTTTGCCGCCCGCAAG
>CALVXE010000037.1 GCA_944368795.1 uncultured Clostridia bacterium
AGGCGAGTTCGGCGATGAGCAGCGTGATGACCAGTTCAAAGGGCTGCATTTCGCCGATCTGCCGTTTTCCCATCAGGCGCATCACGGCGAGCAGCACGATAAAGATGACTGCGGTGCGCAAAAATATCAGTCCCATACCGTTAGTATGAAAAACGGAGGCGGATTTATACAGTTTTTGTCTGCTTTTAAAAAAATCGGAAAATGCGCTCGCATATGCTTGCGTTTTTTTTGAAAAGGTCGTATAATGCTTTCAACAAATGCAGAGTAGCCGAGGCGCGTTAAGTGTTGCGAAACGGGACGTTGTTCGCAAACGAAAGGATTTTTCCTGCGGTGCCGACGCGCGTCCGTTGCAAGGATAAGCCGCCGCAGGGCGAGCCTGTTTTTCTTCGGACCTCTCAAAACGGGAGGTTTTTTTCTATGTTCACAAAAGCGTTCAAATCCTATTCTTCGGCGACGCAGATTTCGTTGCTTGCGGTGTTTGTAGCGTTCAGCGTGTTGGCGAATTCCTATATCGGAATCGACGTAACGGCGAGCAACAAGATCACGTTTTCATATTTTGTCTGCTTTTTTGCAGGCTTTTTGCTTGGGCCTGCGCCCGGCTTTATCGTAGGATTGCTCGGCGATGCGATCGGCTTTTTGCTGGTTCCTTCCGGGGTATATTGGTTTTTCGGGGTTACGCTCGGTCTGTTCGGCTTTTTATCCGGGTTGATCATGAACGGAATCCGCCGCGAGGGAAAGGGATGGCTGTACGGAAAAGCTGCGATCGCGTTTGCGGTATGCTTTGTCGCCATTACCTGCGTTGTAAATTCTGTCGTAAACTATTTTTACGTCTATATTTTTGTATGGAACGGCGTATTCAAAAAGGCTTTTTGGGTCTGGTTCGGGGGGCGCATAGCTTTCCAGTCCGTCGTGTATGCGGTCAACGTCGCCCTGTGCTTTCTTGTATTGCCGCTGAGCGTAAGACTGCGCCTTTTCCGGAATGATTAAAATTGTTTCAAGAGCGGCGAACGAGAACTTTGATCCAGCGCGGGCGGGCTACCCCGACGGCGAACAGGAACAGGGCGTGTGCGGCGACCAAGATAACGCCGCAGAGGATCGTTGCGGCAACGGTCGGCATGACGGCGTCCAGCAAATTCAAAAGCAGAGAACCGAATAATACGGCGGGCGCGATGCTCGCTGCAGAGAGGAGAGTGTGCTTTAAAAAGCGCACTTTTTCTTTGCTCTTTTTTAAAATGAGTCGCAGGTTCAGAACCATTGTGATCACGTGGCTTGCGGCCATACCGATGACGAGCGCATAGATACCCGCGAATTGCGGGAGGAGCCACACGCAGAGGAGGGTCGCCGCGGCGCCGATAAAAAAGTAAATACAGGTCTGCTTTTCATATCCGAGGGAATTTAAAATGCTTGTCGTGATCATGCCGATGCTCATGGGCAGGAGCATAAAGCAGCTGTTCCGGATGATTTCGCCGCCGTGTTCGTTGGAAAAGAGCAAAATGCCGATGTTTTTGCCGAGAACGAAGAGCAGGGGGATCAGAAGACAGGCGATTAATGCGGAAATTTTTAAAGCTTTTTCGATGTTATCGCGCAGTTTTGTATGTTGTCCGCGGAAAAAGTTTTCGGCGAGTTCGGGCACCATGACGAGGGCGAGAGACCCTATGAGCGTTGCGGGGATAGAGAGGATGGGCATGCTCATGCCCATTGCGACGCCGATTTCGCTCATCGCTTCGGAAGAGGTGAAGCCCGCGGCGATGAGCCGCGCGGGGAGAAGCAGAGAGATCGCCGAATTGATGAGCGAATTGGAAGTCCGCATGCCCGTGATCGGGAGCGCGGACGAGAGCAAAGGCTTCAATTGCCGCCGCGGATTTTTCAGTCTTCCGCCCTTTAGAAAATAGTATGCGGCGGAGAGAGTGAAGGAGACCAGATAAGAAAGAACGATCGCGAAGGCGATGCGCTTGGCGCCGTCGAATACGTCCGTCATGCCGACGACGAGTATCACGCCGGCTGTCATCATCGTGAGTTCTTCTACAAGGTCGATCACGCAGTAAGGAAGAAACTGCTTGTTTCCCCAAAGCGCGCCGCGGATAACCGAATAGACGGAATTAAAGGTAAGGCTGGGGAGGAGTATCAGCAGTATGCTCATACAGCGCGGGTCGGAAAAAATAAAGTCGAACAGGTCGTGCCCGAAAAAAAGGATGCAGAACGCAGGGACGGAAAAGCAGAGCGCTGCTACGAGCGCCGCCGATACGACCGATTGCTGCGCGTTTTTATTGTTTTTGGCGCGGTATTTCGTGATCAGCCGCGAAACGGTGAGAGGAATTCCCGAAGCGGCGGCCGTCGCTAATACCGCAAACACCGAAAGTGCGATTTGGTAGATTCCCATCCCCTCCGAACCGAGCGTCCGCGAGAGAATGACCCTGTATAAAAAGCCGAAAAATTTTTCGACGATCGAAAACGCGGTAACATAGGCCGCCGTTCTGTAAATATTTTCCCTGCTCAAATTTCACCTCGAAAGCCGCCGCTGTCCGCGTCGTTTTTTGCCATATTGTATTATATATTGCCGAATGCGGGATTATTCCGGCGAAAAAAGGACAAATTTCGCAATCATAATCGGGCGATTGCCGCATACAATATATTGTTTCGGGAGGCTGCGCGATGTATGAATTGAAAAATTGCGGAACAAATCCGCTCGGGCTATATGAAGTCAAAGAGCATGATACTCTGTCTTCCGTGTGCGAAGCGTGCCGTGTTCCTCCGTCCGCGCTGATCGCTCGGAACGGTTTGCGGGAATTTCCGCAGGCGGGAGCGCTGTTGGTATTGCCGGAGCAATGCGCGGATATGTATTCTGTTCGGGCGGGGGAAACCGCGGCTTCCGTATGCGAAAAATTCGGCATGAGCGAGGAAGAATTTTTCCGGATGAACGGCTGCGCATATGTGTATCCGACCCAGCTCGTATATGTTCGGAAAAGGTAACAATCGCGAAGATTTTTTCATATATTGAATTATGGAAAGCGCCAGGCGTTTTTCTTGAATTTTTAACAAACGGAGGTTAAAAATGTCGTTTTTTTCCAATTTCCAAACGGATAAATGTCCCGGTCCCATCAACGGGAATCCGTTGAACGGCCTGAACGAGAAAGTATGCGTCCAGGCGCAACGGGTCTTCGATGCCTGCATTAAGCAGGGGCAGAGCGACGGGATCGTTTTGAATATTACCAATCCCGTTCCGGCGAATCCTACATATCCTCTCACGTTTATCAGTGCGCGAAGCACGTCCACGACCGGGACGGTTACCGCCTTCCAGATCGACCGCCTGCCCGACAGGGCAAACTGCGCCCGCGTGCAGTGCAGTGTGGATATTCCCGTCGAAGTGATCTATACGGACGCCAACGGGGTCGAAGGCAAAGCGAGCGCGGTCGTATCCGTGTCGGAAGACGTGATTCTGTTCGTGCCGCAGCCCTCCATCATGCCTTACGAAGTGCAGTGTGTGGTGAGCGCGGTATCGCCCGAAGGGTCGTTCAATTCTGAAAACAATACTTTTGTCGTCGATATGTGCATTACCGTCATTTTGAAGATCGTGATCAACGTCGATCTGCTCGTCCCTTCATACGGGTATTGCGTAATTCCGCCGGCACAGGAATATTCGCAGGAGGTATGCGCCGGATTTTTTGAACTGCCGCTGTACCCGCAGGGAAATGCCGCCGGATGCGGCTGCAACAACTGCAACAAATAAATGGCTTATAAAATAAAAAAGCCGGTATTTTATATCGGCTTTTTTATTTTTGAGGGGGAAGAAAAAATGAAAGAAGAATTGTCCTGCACGGAACAACTTTTTTGCATGATCTGCGGTTCGCCCGTCGCCAAAGGGAAGCTTTGCGAGTGCTGCCGCGAAAGTTTGGCTCTGTGCGATATAGAAGATTATGTGGTGAAAAAAACGCAGAGAGAAAATTGTTCCGGCGGTGAAAACGCTTTTAAATAGGCGGGTTTTATGGTACAATAAACCATATCAACTTTTTAGGATACAGCATGAAAGTGTTTGCGGTCAGCGATTTGCACCTGCCGGGGAACCAAGAAAAGCCGATGGATGTTTTCGGGGGGAACTGGAAGGGGCATTTCGAAAAAATAAAATCCGATTGGCTGGCGTGCGTGGGGGCGGACGACGCAGTGCTGATTGCCGGCGATATCAGCTGGGCGATGGCGATGCCCGACGCGCTTGTCGATTTGCAGAGCATGCAGGGTTTGCCGGGTAAAAAAATTTTTATCCGCGGCAACCACGATTATTGGTGGTCGGGCATTACGGCTCTGCGCAGGAATGCGCCGGACGATTCCTTTTATTTCCTGCAAAACGACTGCGTGCGGTTTGACGGGCTCGTGATCTGCGGTTCGCGCGGATGGCTGTGCCCGGGGAGCGCGGAATTTACGGAAGAGGACGAAAAGATCTATCGCCGCGAAGGGGAGCGCTTCCGCCTTGCCTTTCAACACGTGGAAAAGGTGCGGGAAGAAGGGGACAAGCTCGTATGTATGATACATTATCCTCCCTTCAATGCAAAGAGAGAAAGCACGCTGTTTACCGATCTGTTTGAAAAATACGGGGCGGACGCTGTGGTATACGGGCATTTGCACCAAAATGCCGGTGCGTATCCGCGCGAATGCGAACGGAACGGAATACGCTATTTTTTAACTTCGTGCGATCTGCTCGGCTTTAAGCTTGCGCAAATTTATTAAAACAAATCAAAACGGGTTCGGCATGCGCCGCGCCCGTTTTTTGCTTTTAGATTTTCGCCGGAAAGCGCTGCAGCGCTTCCGCATTCTCAATGGCGCGGCGGATGAATCTTAATTTTTACGCAAAAATTTCTCCCATATGCTTTACAGGGCGGGTGAAATGTGTTACAATAAAGTCCGATAAAAGACTTTAACAGTACGGTACGGAGATGCCGCGAAGTCCGCAATCGAACGAGCATACGAAGAAAGTTTTCAATGCAAGCGATTTTTCGTTTTTTGTTTGAACGTACCCCGCGCATATTCCGTGCGCGGGTATTTTTTTATTCCGCTAAAACGGGAGGGAAGGAACGCATGTCCGAACATATTCTGATGGACGGAGCGGCGATCGCGCGCACGTTGGCGAGGCTGTCGCACGAAATCGTCGAAAAGAATAAAGGTTGCGAAAATCTCTGTCTTGTGGGGATCAAACGCCGCGGTGAGATCGTGGCGGCAAGACTGCAGGCGTTGCTGCGCAAATTTTACGATGTCGAAGTGCCTTGCGCGGGCATCGATATCGGGCTGTACCGCGACGATCTGGTAAGCGGTTACTTTGTGCCGGACGCCAAGGTAAATCGGCTGGGATTTTCGATCGACGGAAAAAACGTCGTTTTGTGCGACGATGTTCTGCATACGGGCAGGAGCGTTCGCGCGGCGATCGAGGCCCTGTTCGATTTGGGGCGGCCGGCAAATGTGCGCCTGCTCGTGCTGTGCGACCGCGGCGGCCGCGAAATGCCCGTAAGCCCCGACTTTGTCGGGAAGAATATCCCTGCTGCGCGTTCGGAATTTATCGATGTGCGCTTACAGGAAATCGAAGGAGAAGATGCGCTCGGGATAACCGATCGTCAATCGTAAATTTTGTACAGAGGTCATACGCCATGTTGGGAAAGGATTTGCTCGGATTGTACGATACTTCGGCGGAAGATATCGTAACTATCCTCGATACGGCTGTGGGGATGAAAAAACTTCTCACGCAGAATCTGAAAAAACTGCCGCACTTGCAGGGGCGGACGGTTACGACGCTTTTTTATGAGAACAGCACCAGGACGCGCTGTTCGTTCGAATTGGCGGCAAAATATCTCGGTGCGGGCACGGTGAATATATCGGCGTCGTCCAGCTCGGTGCAGAAAGGGGAAACGCTCATCGATACGGGCTACACCCTCGACGCGATGAAAAACGATATCATTGTGATCCGTCATCCCATGGGCGGGGCGCCGCATCTTTTGGCAAAGCATGTAAAGGCCTCCGTCGTCAACGGCGGCGACGGCATGAACGAGCACCCCACGCAGGCGCTCTTGGATTTTTACACCATGCGCGAAAAGTTCGGTTCGTTCAAGGGGCTGAAAGTCGCGATATTGGGGGACATCAAGCATTCGCGCGTGGCGAAGAGCAATCTGTTCGGGCTTACAAAGCTGGGTGCGGAAGTTACGATGTTTTCGCCCGCGACCCTGATGCCGCAGGGCATCGAGCGTATGGGGGCGAAAGTTGCGAGGTCGCGCGAAGAGGCTCTGCGCGGCGCGAACGTAGTGATGGGGCTTCGCATTCAGCTTGAAAGGATGCACGGCGGGCTGTTCCCGTCCCTTTCCGAATATGCCAAGTTTTACGGCGTGAGCGAAGAACATCTGAAATATGCGGATAAGGACTGCATCGTAATGCACCCCGGTCCTGTCAACCGCGGCGTGGAATTTACTTCGGACGTGATTGACGCCGAAAACAGCGAAATTACCGAGCAGGTTTTAAACGGCGTCGCCGTGCGCATGGCGCTATTGTTCCTGCTCTGCAAAAACAGACAGGGAGGCAATGCGAATGAATAAGCTTTTGATCAAGGGCGGCACGGCCGTATTTGCGGACGGGTGCAGGGAATGCGATATTCTGATCGAGGGTAAAAAAATCATCAAAATCGCCGGAAACATCGGGCGGGATGAAGCAAAGGGGGCCGCGGTCATCGATGCGTGCGGCATGCATGTTTTCCCCGGTCTGATCGATATGCACGTGCATCTGCGCGAGCCGGGCTTTGAATACAAGGAAGATATTGCCAGCGGCAGCGCGGCGGCGGTGCGCGGCGGGTTTACGCAAGTCTGCTGTATGCCCAACACGCAGCCGGTGTGCGACAATGCGGCTGTCGTGGGATATATCGTCGCGCGCGGCAAGGAGGTCGGTCTGTGCAAGATACGTCCGATCGGTGCGATCACGAAAGGCGAACAGGGAGAACAGCTCGCCGAGATCGGCAAGATGAAGGAGGCGGGCGCCGTTGCGATCAGCGACGACGGAAGGCCGGTTTCCAATGCGCGCATCATGCGCTTGGCGATGGAATATGCTTCCGATTTCGGGCTGATCTGTCTTTCGCACTGCGAAGACAAAGATCTCGCAGACGGCGGTGTTGTCAATGAGGGATATAACAGTACGCTGGCGGGGCTGAAAGGCATTCCCCGCGCGGCGGAAGAGATCATGCTGGCGCGCGAAATCATCCTTGCGGAAACGCTCGGCAAGCGTGCGCATATCTGCCATGTTTCGACGAAGGGCGGCGTGCAGTTATTGCGTGAGGCAAAGGCGCGCGGTGTGCAGATCACTGCAGAAACCTGCCCGCATTATTTTACGCTGACAGACGATATCATTACCTCATTCGATGCAAATACGAAAGTAAATCCGCCTGTGCGGGAAGCGGAGGATGTGGAAGCGATCAAGGCGGGACTGCGGGACGGCACGCTCGATTGCATCGTTACCGACCATGCGCCGCACCATGCGGACGAGAAGAACGTCGAATACAATTCGGCGGCGTTCGGCATCAGCGGCATTGAGACATCGTTCTCTCTTTCCTATACGGCTTTGGTGAAGGGGGGCGTGCTTTCTCTCGAACAGCTTGCCGAGCGCATGAGCGCGGCCCCTGCGCGTATTCTGAATTTGGAAGGCGGCGCGCTGAAAGAAGGGGGTGTTGCGGATATCATGATCGCGGACTTAAATGAAAAGTACGTCATCGACAGTAAAAAATTTGTTTCCAAAGGAAAAAATACGCCGTTTAACGGACGCGAAGTGTACGGAAAAGTTAAGTATACGATCGTGGACGGAGCGGTAAAATTTGCAGAATAGCGATATAAAACTCAAAAAATTTAGTATTATGTGTGGCATAATCCATAGAAATTATGCAAAGGAGCAGGCATGACGGCATATAAACAGGAGTTCATCCGCTTTTTGGCGGAGTGCGGCGTTTTAAAATTCGGAACGTTTACTTTAAAGAGCGGGCGCGTCGCACCGTACTTTTTGAATGCGGGCGAGTATAAGACGGGGGCGCAGATCAAGCGGCTGGGCGAATTTTACGCCGACTGTATTTGTGAGAATAATATTCCCTTGGAAACGCTGTTCGGGCCCGCCTATAAGGGAGTGCCTTTGGCGCTTTCCGCGGCGGTGGCGCTGTATGAAAAGTACGGTATAGACGTCAATTTTTGTTTTGACCGCAAGGAAGCGAAGGACCACGGCGAAGGGGGTATGTTTGTCGGAAAACAGCCGCAGGACGGCGAGAAGATCGTGATCGTGGAAGACGTGATGACGAGCGGCAAGGCTTTAAAGGAAGTTCTCCCCAAACTTCGCGGTGCGGCGGATGTCGATATTACCGGAATGGTGATCACCGTCGACCGCATGGAGAAGGCGCTGAACAGTGAAAAATCTGCGGTACAGCAGGCGTTTGCGGAGGAAGGCGTTCGGGTGTATTCCATCGTAACGGTAAAGGACATTATCGAAGCGTTGGAAACCGGCGTGATTTCCGGGAAGGAACATGTTCCCGCAATGCGCGAATATTTGGCAAGGTACGGCGCGGAATATTGAGTGGTCGGCGGCTGGCGTAAGAGGCAGTTTGTTGTGGCACGGCGGCAGACGAGATTATAGAGATTCTATGGAAACGGGCCGAAAGGCTGAGTCCGTCGTTCGGCGGGCAATTGTGCAAACGAATTTTGGGAGGCAGACATGATAGTAGATGCATTGATCGAGCGGATCAAAGAATATAAGAATCCTACGGTGGCGGGGCTGGATACGAGTTTTGAGTATTTGCCTGAAGAGATGAAGAGGGGTGTGCAAGATTTTAAGGGCGTTGCGGATGCGGTTCTTTGCTTCAATAAGGAGATCGTCGATAAGATCTGCGATATTGTTCCGTGTGTAAAGGTGCAAATCGCCTATTATGAAATGTACGGCGTCGAGGGGATGCGCGCGTTTGCGGAAACGGTGCGCTACGCTTCTTCGAAAGGCATGTTCGTGATGACGGACGCCAAGCGCAACGACATCGGCGCTACGGCGGAGTGCTATGCGAAGGCATATCTAGGGGAAACGGCGGTCGGCGAGCGGACGATGACCGCGTTCGATTCGGACTTTTTGACGGTGAACGGATATTTAGGTTCAGACGGTATCAAGCCGTTTTTGAATTGGATGGAAAAGAAAGATAAAGGCATCTTTGTTTTAGTAAAGACTTCCAATCCTTCCAGCGGCGAACTGCAGGATATGAAATTGGAAAACGGGAAAACCGTGTACGAATACATGGGCTCGCTTGTGGAAAAATGGGGAGAGGGCAGCGTCGGAAAATACGGGTATTCCGCAGTGGGTGCGGTCGTCGGTGCGACGCATCCGAAACAGGCAGAGATTTTGCGTTCGCAGATGCCGCATACCTTTTTCCTGATCCCCGGTTACGGGGCGCAGGGCGGCAAGGCGGATGATTTGAAGGTATGCTTCCGAAAGGACGGGACGGGCGGCATCGTAAATTCTTCCCGCGGTATTTTGTGTGCCTACAAGCAGGAAAAATACGCGGGGCTTGATTTTGCAAGCGCGGCGCGGCATGCCTGCATCGATATGCAAAAAGATTTAAATAACGCGATTAAGGGTTAAAATTAAGTATTATGTGAGGCATAATACGGTAAAAATAGGATTTATTGCCATGAAAGAGTTACAAGTTCGGATATTGGAAAACGTGCCGCTTGCGGCAGGAATTTATAAAATGCGCTTTGCTCTTCCCGAAAAACTGGATGGGGCGTTCTGCGGAAAATTTGTGAATATTTCCGTGGGAGACGGAGCCCATCTTTTGCGCCGTCCGATCGCAATCTGCGATTGTTCGGGAGACACCGTAACGATTTGTTATCAGATAAAGGGCGACGGAACGCGGGCGATGAGCAAAGTAGAAGCGGGAGATACCCTTTCCTGCGTCTTGCCTCTCGGCAACGGATTCAGCGTCGGTCAGGCGAAGCGCGTGGCTCTGGTCGGCGGCGGCGTGGGCATTTTTCCCATGATCTCCGTTCTGCGTGAGTTTGCCGGGACGGATAAAAAGTTCTTTTCGTATATGGGCTTCCGAAATGCGAGCGCGGTTTGTATGGAGGAAACTTTTGCGGCGCTTTCAGAGCGGTCAAAAATCGTAACCGACGACGGTTCTTTCGGCGAAAAGGCGACGGCTGTCTCTGCTTTTTTGGCAGATCTGTCTGCGGCAAAGCCGGATCTCATACTGTCATGCGGGCCGGTGCCTATGCTGCGCGCATTAAAAAATGAATTGCGCGACAGGAATATCAATATACCCTGTTATGTTTCGTTGGAAGAAAGAATGGGCTGCGGGATCGGCGCATGCCTGGTCTGCGTCTGTAAAAAGAGCGGCGGCGAAAATGCACGCGTGTGCAAAGACGGCCCTGTTTTTAAAATCGGAGAGGTGGAAATCTGATGGCGGAATTAAAGGTAAATCTTTGCGGCGTTGAATTAAAAAATCCCGTGATCGCGGCGAGCGGGACCTTTGGCTTCGGCAAAGAATTCGAGGATATTTACGATATCGGCGTGTTGGGCGGTATCAGCACGAAAGGGCTTACGCTGGAACCTCGCCTCGGCAATCCGACGCCGCGCATTGCGGAAGGGTACGGTGTCATACTCAATGCGGTAGGGTTGCAGAATCCGGGCGTAGATGTATTTTTGCGCGACGATTTGGATTTTCTGAAGAGCAAAAATCTTGCGATTATTGCGAACGTTGCGGGGCGAACGATCGAAGATTATGCGGGTATTTGCGAACGATTGGACGGGAAAGTCGATTTGATCGAGTTGAATATTTCCTGCCCCAACGTCAAATGCGGAGGAATGGCGTTCGGCATTCGGCCCGAAAGCGTGGAAGAGGTAACGCGGGCGGCAAAGAGTGCCCTGCGTAAGACGCCGCTGATCGTGAAACTTTCGCCGAATGTCGAAAGTATTGCCGAAAATGCGTTGGCTGCCGAACGCGGCGGGGCGGATTGTGTTTCGCTCATCAATACGCTGACCGGCATGGTCATCGATATCGAAAGGAGAAGACCTCTGCTTGCCAACAATACGGGAGGCGTATCGGGAGCGGGCATCCGTCCGATCGCCGTTCGGATGACGAGCGAGGTTTGCCGTGCCGTAAAGATACCCGTGATCGGGATGGGTGGCATCACTTGTGCGGAGGACGCCCTGCAATTTATTATCGCCGGCGCGGCCGCAGTACAGGTCGGCACGGCGAATTTTACCGATACTTTGGCAATGCCGAAGATCATCGAGGGGCTGAATCGTTGGCTCGATATGCACGGCATCGCCGATATCAACGAGCTGCGCGGAACTCTCGAATTTAATTGATTCTTATTTATTTCAGGCGAAGAGAGGCGCAGGCCTCTCTTCGCCTGAAATTTATCCGAAGAAACCGAAGGGCAGGTTTATGAGAAGGATGGATTCAAACGAGATAAAAAATCGGCCGGTAAAGTTTTAGTGTATTAAATAAATTGGCAAAATATGAAAAAAACAGTTTATTGACAAAAGGTAGGG
>CALVXE010000038.1 GCA_944368795.1 uncultured Clostridia bacterium
TTGAAAGGCGCCGGCGGCGACTTTGGCGATAAGATCCGGAATATGGATCTTTACGGGGCAGCCGCCGATGCACGGCCTGTTTTTGCAGTTGAGGCAGCGCTTTGCCTCGTCGATCGCCGTTTCGGCGGTATACCCGAAGGTTACTTCGAAAAAGTTTTTGCTGCGCACTTCCGGCGCCTGCGAAGGCATTTCGTTCTTTTTTAAACTCATATTCGGCATATAGTTGCCCTCCGACTGTAAAAATTCGTTATTATCGTGATCTCGTAACTCTGCCGGAACAATTTCCGATCTCTATCGCTGTTTTTCGACGGGAAACCTTTCCCGTTTTTCCTTTATCTGTACGTCAATAAGGGATCGCGCCCTTCGCGAAGACGATGAGCGGGGCGCACGCCCAGGGATGAAACAGGCTCGTGTTCCATTTTTCTTCTTTGCCCCATGCTTCGAACGCCGTCGTAGCCCCTTCGGCGAGCATGCGCGGCCAGGCGCGCGGATCGACGGCGAGGCGCTCCGCACGCTCCCTCTCGCCGCATTTTACGAGCGCCGCCAAGGCGAAGTACGCCATATAGACGCCCATCCTCGGAAGCCCCCGTTCGCAGATGAACCCGACGAGGTTTTGCCTGATCTGTTCGTTTTCCGTGCCGATCCCGAAGAGAAGCGGAAAGATGTTCGAATGCACCGCGGAATGCGTTTTGCGCGGCGTATCGCAGAACAGACCCTTTTCTTTGCTGTAAAAGGCGGAAACGAACGCCTCTTTTGCGCGGGCCGTCCTGCCCGTTTCGGGCTTGCCGAGAATGCGGCGTATTTCGTCCTGCGCCTGCAAAAAGCCGACCCACAGCGCGTTGATCACGTTGTGCACCCCGCCGCCGACGGGGATCGTAAGCGGAAAGTCGTACCCGTCGCGCAGATTTTCCGGCCAGTCGACCATGTTCCACTGCTCGTTCACATTTTCGAGCAAGCCTTCCGCGTTGCAAAAGCGCAGAAAATATTCATGTTCTGCCCGCAGGCAGGACCACGTCTGCCGCAAAAATCCGATATCGCCGTCCTGCTTGTACGTCCACAGCACGAGCGCCGGAAACAGGAGGGAATAATCCGCGATCTCCTGCATGAAAGAAGCGGGAGCGACCGCCATGACGCCGCGGCTGACCGACGACGAGCGGCAGAAATCCAGAATTGATTTTTTGAGCAGGCGCGCGTCCTGCGTAAGCACGCACTGCGCCCTGCCGGAAATGCAAAGGTCGCCGAGATACTGCCCCTTCTCGCGCGTGGGACAATCGATGAACACTTCCTGCGTGCCGTAATGCACCGTATCTTCGCAGAGCTTCAAAATCTGCCGCAAACGCTCGCTGCGCGTTTCGTATACCGCCCTCTTTTCGAACGGGTAATGGCGCACCGTCATCTCGACGCGCGCGACATGCGCGCCTTCCGGCACGGCGATCTCCGCATAGCGGAAACCCTTGTAATCGTATGGATCGAAGACGTCCGTTCCGCCCGACAAGACCCATTCCTCTTCATAGCGGCAGTTGCACCGCATGTCGAAGCGCACGCTGCCGTCGGGATTTAATTCTTCTCCGCAGCGGATATACAGCCGATCGCCCTTCCGCCCTTTCGCCTCGACGCGGAGCTGGCCGGCACGTTCGGCGCCGAAATCCGCAAAGAGGACGCCGCCGCGGCGGGAAAGGACTGCCGGCGGCACCGTATAGACGGAGAGAGGCGGGACGGGAGACCTTGCGAGGCGGTAGTCCGCATACTTCCGCACCGCCGCGCGGCTCCATGCCGAATCGTCGAAGCCGGGTTTTTCGAAGCCGACTTCGGGCGCGGAGGAATCGTACGACACGGCAAACGCCGTATCGTACCCGATCTTGCCGCGGGCCGAATACCCCGAATGGAGGGAACAGCGCCAGAGCCCGTCGCTGACGAGCACCTGCTTCCCGTCCGCAAAAAGTTCGCACCAAAAGCAGGCGCGAAGATCGCCCGATACCCACACGCGGTTTATGAGGCCCTGGTAATAGGTATGCACGGCAAAGACGTTTTCCCCCGCTCTGAGCCGGGAAGAAACGTCGATCTCCATATAATAATAGTGCTGCGGATAAGAGGGAGGAGGCCCCTGCGCAACGTATTCGCCGTTGATGTACAGTTTAAAATAATCGTCCGCCGTGATGCGGAGAAACGCACGTTTCGCCGCGGGAAGAAAAACTTTTCTTCGGAACAGGATATGGCGGTCGCGAATATCCCCTTCCGCCGCGGATAAAGGAGCCTGCCCGCGGCGGAACACGTCGGCGGGGCGCAGCTCGGCAAATTCCGGATGACAGATAAATTCTGCGCGCATCGCTCACCTGCCGTTCGGCCGCAACGAGGCTATGCGCGGGGAGACGCGCGGACTCATTGCACGGTTTTTTTGAAAAGGTTGCACGCCTTTTCGCGCTCTTTTTGCTCGAAATCTCTGTATGTGGACGCGCGTTTGAGGATCTCGTCGTAATCCACTTCGTGGTCGTCGAAATCGGGACCGTCGACGCAGGCAAATTTCGTTTTGCCCGCAACGGTGAGGCGGCAGCAGCCGCACATGCCCGTGCCGTCGATCATGATCGGGTTCATGCTGACGACCGTTTTGATCCCGTACTGTCTGGTGAGGAGGGACACGAATTTCATCATCACGACGGGACCGATGGCGATCACCTCGTCGTAGGCGTTGCCCGCCTCGATGAGAGATCTGAGCGCGTCGGTAACCAGCCCCTTCTTCCCGCAACTGCCGTCGTCCGTCATCATTTCGAAAACGTCCGAAACCGCGCGGAACTCTTCTTCCAAAATGACGAGGTCTTTGTTGCGGAAGCCGACGACGCTGTGCACTTCACACCCGAGGCCGTGCAGTTTTTTGGCGACGGGGTATGCGATGGCGCACCCGACGCCGCCGCCCACGACGGCGACTTTTTTGAGACCTTCTACGTGCGAAGGCTCGCCGAGGGGACCGACAAAGTCGCAGATGCTTTCGCCCTCGTTCAGATGGTTGAGGCGCTCCGTCGTGCCGCCGACGATCTGGAAGATGATGGTTACGGTGCCCTTCTCGCGGTCAAAATCGGCGACGGTGAGCGGGATCCTTTCCCCTTCTTCGTCTACGCGCAGGATGATGAATTGACCCGGCTCCGCCTTTTTCGCGACGAAGGGGGCTTCGACCTCCATGAGGGTAACGGTGGGATTGAGTTCTCTCTTTTTTATGATCTTATACATAACCTGACCGTCCTTTATTCTTGGGTATTTGCTCGTGAAAAAATACGTTATATAGTATAATAGACCGTGCGTTTTTTTTCAAGCATTTTCCGCCCCCGCGGGCAAGAAAAATTTACCGCTTTGCGCTCTTTTTCCTTGCGGGAGCCGCCGATCGGGCAAAAACGGCCCGCCGCTTGAATGCGGCGGGCCGTTTTTTACTCACGGACGACGGATATTCTGTATTTTTCCCCGCTTTCGAGGGTGTATGTAAAGCCTTTTTCGTCCCTTTGAAAGGCTCCGATGTAAAATTCCTGCATGTACCGAAACAAATCGTCGGCTATATCCTGCCGCACCGAACAGCGATCCCGATTTTCTTTCACGTTTTCCATAAAACGTCCTCCTTCGCGATTTTTCTGCCGTTTCCGACATATTTATTATATCATTTTCGACCTTTTCCGCAAAGCGAATGGAGCGGAACGGGCATGGGAGGTTTTGTCAGCTGCGGTCTTTTTTTGTCGAATCGTGTCGATTGAAAAGAGAGGCGCTTTTTCGCGCATACAAAAGGCGCTCGAACCGAACGCGGGAAGGACGTTTTCCGGACAAACGAACGAGGGCTGCGGGATATCCCGCAGCCCTCGGCTATGCACCGCGCGTTACGCGCTCTTTTTGATGAGTTCCGGCTTCGCGTTGCCGAGCACGCATTCGCGCGTGATCTTGACTTCGCTGATTTCGGAATCGGACGGAATCTCGTACATCACGTCCGTCATGAGATTTTCGATGATGGTGCGCAGTCCCCTGGCGCCCGTCTTCAGCTTGATGGCGGTGTTCGCGATCTCGCTGACGGCGGAAGGCTCGAAGGAAAGCTTGACTCCGTCCAGCCCGATGAGCTTCTGATACTGCTTGATGAGGGCGTTTTTCGGCTCGGTGAGAATTTTTACGAGCGCCCTTTCGTCGAGCGGCTGCAGGCTGACCACGATGGGAATGCGGCCGACAAATTCGGGGATCAGACCGAATTTCGTAAGATCCTGCGGCTTGACCTCTTCCAAAAGGCGGTAGTCCGTTTCGCCGACGACCTTTATCTTGCCGCCGAAGCCGAGGGAGCGGTCGTCTTTGCGGGCCTGCACGATCTTATCCAAGCCTACGAACGCGCCGCCGCAGATAAAGAGGATATTCGTCGTATCGATGCGCATGCACTCCTGCTGGGGGTGTTTGCGCCCGCCCTGCGGAGGAACGCTGGCGACCGTGCTTTCGATGATCTTCAGGAGCGCCTGCTGCACCCCTTCGCCGGAGACGTCGCGCGTGATGGAGACGTTTTCGCCCTTGCGCGCGATTTTGTCGATCTCGTCGATATAGATGATGCCGCGCTGCGCCTTATCGATATCGTAATCGGCGTTTTGAATGAGCTTTAAAAGGATATTTTCCACATCTTCGCCGACATATCCCGCCTCGGTGAGGGTCGTGGCATCGGTCGTGGCGAACGGCACGTTGAGAATGCGCGCGAGCGTGCGCGCGAGCAGCGTTTTGCCGCACCCGGTGGGGCCTAAGAGCAAAATGTTGCTCTTTTCGATCTCGACGTCGTCTTTGGTTTTATTCACTTCGCTGTTGATGCGCTTGTAGTGGTTGTATACCGCGACGGAGAGCACCTTTTTCGCTTTATCCTGCCCGACGATGTATTTGTCCAGCTCCGCTTTGATCTCGGACGGCTTTTTCAGTTCGACCGCCGAACCGCCGCCCTTGCGCTCGGTGGCGGCGTCGATCTCTTCGTTGCAGATCTCTACGCATTCGTCGCAGATCGCGAGCCCGTTCGGCCCGCTGATCAAAACTTTTGTGCGGCTTTTGGGTTTGCCGCAAAAAGAACAGCACTGTTCTTCGTCTTTCATTATTCTATGACCTCCTTTCGCGCCCTTCCGCCGAACAGGCGAAACGCGCGTATTGAAAAAGAAAGCCCCAATGTGCGGCGCACACGTACGCTTTGCATTCGGGTCCTTCCTGTGAATACCGTAACTGAAATTCGTATAATTGAAACGCCCGCACTGCCGAAGTGCCCGTATCCGCACTCCGCCGCGGCGCTTTTCCGCCCCCGTTCCGCATACTTGCGGTTCGGGAGCCAGCATTTTACCGCTTATAGAAAACTTTGTCGATCAATCCGTAATTCTGCGCTTCTTCGGCGGAGAGATAGTTGTCCCGGTCGGTATCCCGCTCGATCTCGGCGACCGATTTCCCCGTGTTTTCCGCGAGAATGCGATTCATTTTATCGCGGATCTTGAGGATGTGCTCGGCCTGGATCTTGATGTCGCTCGCCTGCCCCTGCGCGCCGCCCAAAGGCTGATGGATCATGACCTCGCTGTTGGGAAGGGCGAAACGCTTGCCCTTTGCTCCGCTGGAAAGCAGGAACGCGCCCATGCTTGCCGCGAGGCCGATGCAGATGGTGGATACGTCGCACTTGATATACTGCATCGTATCGTAGATCGCCAGCCCCGCCGAAACGCTGCCGCCCGGGCTGTTGATATAGAGGCTGATGTCTTTGTTCATATCCTTCGCTTCGAGGTAGATCAGCTGCGCGACGATGGTGTTCGCCATGCCGTCGTTGATCTCTCCCGACAGAAAGATGATGCGGTCTTCCAAAAGTCTCGAATATATGTCGTACGAGCGTTCGCCGCGGTTGGACTGTTCGATGACCATCGGGATCAGATTCATTTTTATATCGTCCATAAAATGCTCCTTTATTTTTTCACGAAATCCTCGGCGAGCAGACGCCCGCGGTTTTCCGTGAGGCTGCGGAGAAAGCCGTTCGGCCCCCTTCCGGCGGCTTGTTCAGGCCTCGTTTATCACTCGGCCTTGTCGTCCGCCTTTTTCGCCGACGATTTCTTTGCCGCGGGCTTTTTGGCGGGCTTTTCTTCCGCATCGTCTGCCTTTTTCGCGGCAGGTTTCTTCGCCGCGGTTTTTTTGACGGGCTTTTCTTCTTCCGCATCGTCCGCCTTTTTCGCCGCAGGCTTCTTCGCCGCCGGTTTCTTAGCGGGCTTTTCTTCCGCCGCCGTCAGATTGTTGTTCGCTTTGAGGAAGTCGAACAATTTGTTGACGACGATGTCGTTCGCGATGTATTCGCGCTGCGATTCGCCGACGTCCTTTTTATATTCTTCGAGCGATTTGCCCGCCGACTTGGCGAACTCTTCGAGTTTTGCCTCGATATCGGCGTCTTCCGCCTTGATATTCTCTTCGCGGATGATCTTATCGATCACGAGCTGGCTTTTGACGGTCTCCGCAGCCTGCGAACGGTACCCTTCGCGGAAATCGGCCATATTGCTGCCCATGTATCTGAGATAGTCTTCCAGCTTCATGCCGCCGTACTGCATGCCCAAACGGTATTCGGCGTTGCGGACCATCAAATCCATCTGATTTTCCACCATGGCGTCGGGAATTTCGACTTCGGCGGTTTCGGTGATCGCCTTGACGATGTTGTTTTCCGTTTCGGCGTCTCCCTTTTCCTTCGCCTGCTTTTCCAGCCGTTCGCGCGTTTCCTTTTTATAGGCTTCCACGCTTTCGGCGCCGGCCGCGTCCTTGATGAACTCGTCGTTCACTTCGGGCAGCTCTTTCTTCTGGAGTTTATTGAGCTTTACCGCGAACACCGCGTCTTTGCCCTTGAGGTTTTCCGCCTGATAATCTTCGGGGAATTTGACCTTGACGTCCTTCTCCTCGCCGACGTTCATGCCGACGACCTGCTCTTCAAAGCCCGGGATGAAGGAGCCGCTGCCCAGGACCAGCGGATAATTTTCGGACGTGCCGCCCTCGAATTTTTCGCCGCCGACGCTGCCGGAAAAATCGATCGTGGCCGTATCGCCGTTTTCCGCCGCGCGGCCTTCGACGTCGGCGAGGCGGGAATTGCGCTCCTGCAGGCGCTTGAGTTCCGCTTCCACGTCTTCGTCCTTTACATTATACTCTACTTTCTGAATGTTTATACCCTTGTACGCGCCCAGCTTTACATCCGGTTTGACGGGCGCGACCGCAACGAGAACGGCGCCGTCGTCGGTGATGTCTTCCACCGAAAGTTCGGGCTGACCGACCACCGTAAAGTTCTCTTTTTCCTTTTCGACGATGTCGTAATAGTGATCGGAGAAGAGATTGTTGAGAGCGTCTTCATAGAACACGCCTTTGCCGTAGTTGAGTTCGATGACGTGCCTGGGAGCTTTGCCCTTGCGGAATCCGTTTACGAAATATCTGCCGCGCGTCTGCTCGTACGCCTTCTGATTTGCGTCGCTCCACTCCTGCTTGTCGAACGTCATGGTGATCTTCACCGTGCTTTTTTGGGAGGGTTCTGTTTTGTAATTCATGATCTTTCTCCTGACAGAAATAATTGACAATTTTCTCGTTACAGTATTTTAGCACAAAGCAAGCGTTTTGCAAAGCATTTTTGCGCGGCATACCGAAATTAATTTACAGAGAACTTTCCGACCATATAAAAAAGCAGCGTTTGAAAAAACGCTGCCTGCGACGGCGGGCTCTGCACCTTCAGCGTGCGCATTCTTCCCTGTTCTCCAGCCAACAGAACAGGCACCAGGGCAATATCACCTCCAACACCCGGGCGAGGAATCCGAAAACGCCGCTTCCCCAGGCAGGCGTCAGAAACGTTGCCATGAGCACAAAGGCGATTTGCGCCGTTACGAAAATAAAATACCATTTCCTGCACGCGCTTTCACGCTCCCGACGAAACGCGAAGGGAAACGCGTACGAGCAAAGCGCCGTGCAGACAAGCACCGCGACGGAGAAGTACAGAATCAGATCGGGAGATCCGGAGGGCAGAAACAGGAGCGCGACCCCTCCCGCTTCGCCAAGAGCAAAAAACGCGGCGATCGAAACGAAGGCCGGCACCGAAGACGGGGCCTTGACGAAAAAGAACAGGATCGCGGCGGCGAGCCGCAAGGCGGACTCTGCAAGCCCCGCGGAAAGCGCAATGAACACAAGAGCCGCCGCGTTGCCGAACAGGGAGAAAAAATACCGCACGAACGTACAGGCCGTGCACACGATGAGCACCGTGCGGAGATCGCTCGCTTTTACCCTGCGCCTACGCCGGACGGGGACGGTGCGCGCTTTTTCGGCGGCAGCCGCGGACTCCCGGAGGGAAAACGCCTCCGCATCGAGGGAAACCGCGTGCTCGCGCGCACTCGTCGGCGAGACGCGGAAACCGCGGATGTGAACGGAGGCTGCGCCCGGGTCTTCTTTTTCCTCTTCCGCCCCTTCTTCGGCGAATGCGGCGCCTTGCCTGCCTATCAATATTTCGTCTGCCGAAACGCCGAAGAAAGCGGACAGGCGCAGGAGCGTTTCCGCATCCGGCTCGGATATCCCGCGTTCCCAGTTCGAAACCGTCTGATGCGTATAATGCAGCTGCCGCGCCAGTTCCGCCTGCGTCAGGCCGCGGGCGCGGCGCAGCGAGGCGATATTCGCCCCGATCTTGTTTTCTGTCGGCATGAAAACGTCCTCCTCCGTCGATCGTATCCTTGGATCGCCTTCTATTATAAACATCTCCGACGGAGCTCGTCAACCTTCTGCAAAAATATTTTTACTCAAAGAATTATTGCATTCTTGTTTTTGGCGGTCTTTGCCCGAAAAACGGGCACATTTTCTTTACTTTTCCCTCCGAGATACGGTATAATAAATTCGAAATTCAAAAAAGACGGGAACCGACATGCCTCAAGACGCATTTACCCTGCGGCACATCGCGCGGGAACTGGACGCGATGCTCGCGGGAGGAAAAGTGAATAAGATCATCCAGCCTTCGCGCGACGAGACGGACATCCTGCTCTATGCGGGCGGAAGGACGCGCAAACTGCTTTTGAACACCAACGCTTCGTTCGCGCGGGCGTGCGTTTCGGATATTCCGCGGAGCGCGCCGGAAACAGCGCCGAACTTCTGCATGCTGCTGCGCAAGCACCTGACGGGCGCGACGCTCGTGCGCGTGAAACAGGAAGGATTCGAGCGCATCCTCTCGTTCACCTTTGACTGTACGGGAGAATTTACCCGCGCCGAACGCATCCTGTACGCCGAGATCATGGGGAAATATTCCAACCTCGTTCTGACCGAAAACGGCGTGATCACGGGGGCGCTGAAGATCTCTTCTCTGCAGGAAAACTTTAAGCGGGCGCTGTTCCCCGGCGTAAAATACATGCCGCCCGAACCGCAGGACAAGGCGAACCCCGCGGACGAAAACGCGCTGGCCGAGCGGCTTTCCGCCTTTGCGGGCGGCGACGTCGCGGAGTTTTTGTTCGGCCATGTTTCCGGCCTGGCGCTGCCCACGTGCAGGCTGATCGCCGAAGAAATCACGGGGGAACGTTGCGGACCGTTCGGGGAGAATGCGCGAAAATACGCAGAACGCATCCGCGATTTTATATTTTCGGACGAGACCTGCCCTTCCGTGGAGCGGGCGGGAGGCGAGGCGAAGGACTTTTACGCACGCAATCCGCGCGGCGAACGGTACGACAGCGTGCTCGCCGCGGCCGACGCCTATTATACCGAGCGGGAGACAAAGCGCGACTTCTTTGAAAAGCGGCGGAAGCTGGAAAGCCTGCTCCTTTCCCGAAAGAAAAAGGAAGAGAAAAAACTGGCGATCCTGCTGGAACGGGAAAGGGAATGCGGCGACATGGAAAAAAACCGCGTTTACGGCGAACTGATCACGGCGAACATCTACGCGCTGAAAAAGGGCATGGAGCGGTGCGAACTGGCAAATTATTACGACGAAAACGGGGGCACCGCGAAAATACCGCTGGACAAAAACCTTACGCCCGCGCAGAACGCGCAGAAATATTTTAAAAAATACAACAAGCAGAAGCGGACGCTGGCGGCGGCGGGGCCGCAGAGAGCGGAGGCGGAGGCCGACCTGCGCTATACGGAGAGCATGCTCTCGTTTCTGGCGCGGGCGGAAAACATGCTCGACCTGTACGACGCGGAGGAAGAGCTGCGCGAAGCGGGGCTGCTTCCTCCCGAAAAGAAAAAGAAGGCGGCGGTAAAAGCCGTCCCCTTCCGGGCATTCCGCATCGGCGGTTTTTCGGTATTCGCGGGGCGGAACAACGTGCAGAACGACAGGCTGCTGCGCGAAGCCGCGCCCTCCGACCTTTGGCTGCATACGCAGAAGTACCACAGCTCGCACGTGGTCGTGCGGACGGAAGGAAAAAAGGTGCCGGAAAGCGTATTGCTGGCGGCGGCGGAGATCTGCGCCTGTTTTTCGGACGGAAAGGCGGGCGACAAGATCCCCGTGGATTACTGCGAGCGCAGATACGTAAAAAAGCCGCCCAAAGCGAAGGCGGGATTTGTCGTATATACCGATTTTCAGACGCTGCTCGTAACGCCCGACCGGCATGCGGAGGAAGAGATCGCCGCGGCGCAAGGCTGACGGGCATCGCCGGAGCGAACTTCAAACACAGGAGGAAAGCACGAATGAAAGAAGGAACGAATGTTTCTCCCTGCGGCGCGCTGTGCCCGGAATGCGCGAAATATCCCGCCGAATGCGCGGGCTGCCGCAGCATTGAGGGACGGGTATACTGGCTCGCTTACACCGGCCGGGCGGTATGCGCGGTGTACGAATGCTGCGTAAAAGGAAAAAACATGCGCGACTGCGGCGCCTGCCCGGCGCTGCCATGTGAAAAATTCACCAAGGACCCCACACTGTCCGACAAGGAAAACGCCGCAAATCTTGCCAAGATGCTGCGGCGGCTGAAAACGGAATGACCGCATTCGGGGCCGGGCGTCTCAAAACGGAGACGCCCGGCCCCAAACGTACGGAGCTTTATTCGACCCATTCAAAATTTTCTCTGCCGGCGCCGAGCTCGAAATGATACCTGACGATGCCTAAATCGAGCTTGGCATAAAAGCCGCCCGTACTGCGGACGCGCACGCCGCGCTCCCCTTCCCTGCTGAAAAAGAAATGCTGCTGATTCATAGCGGTGGGAGCAGACAGCGCCGCCTCGATCCCCGCGGAAAACCACGCCGGAGGATCCTTTTCTCCGCAGACCTGTTCGAACGACTTGCTTTTATGGGCGGTGCCCTGCGTTTCGCCGTAACCGAGAGCGATCGCACAGACCAATTTTTCCCCGCGCGCGAGGCCGAGCGCTTTTTTGGCGAGGCGTTTGGAAAAGGTGAGCGCGACCCAGCAGGTGTTCAGC
>CALVXE010000039.1 GCA_944368795.1 uncultured Clostridia bacterium
TATGTTACGATCGCCGTCAACGTGAACGGCGAAAATGTTTATACGGGTACATATGCGGACTGTGCGGAGACGGGAGTTTCCTGCAGTGTTTCCGGCAAATTTGATTTTGACGTGATCTTTATGCTCGACGCTTCCGTCGGAAACGAAGCGCAGGGTTTGGCATGCGAAATTATAACTGAATACAGCTTGGAGGGCGATTAATCAAGATGACGGTAAAGGCTAAAAAGGTTCTTTCGGTTTTATCGGGCATTGTAATCGCTCTTTTTTTGATTCTTGCGGTCGCTTGTCTTTTCGTTTCGATTTCTTATAAAATACAGGGTGAAGACGGCGAATTGTTCGGAAGGCAGTTCCGCATCGTAACTACGGGGTCTATGGAGCCGGAGATCGCGACGGGCGCGATCGTCTGCATCGATACTGCACCCGATATGGAAGACGGCGAAGCCCGGCAGAACTTTATGGATTCGCTGGAAGTCGGGAACGTGATCACATTTTATGATTGGTATAATATACCGCAAAAGAACGAAGATAAGGACGAAGATAATGAAGGGGTCGTTGTAACGCACCGCATCGTCGAGATCCAAGAAGGAGAATCGGGGCGGACGTTCGTCTGCCACGGAGACGCGGCCGACGAGGGCGAAGTGCAGCATGTCGACGAAGAGGACGTTATCGGGATCGTCGAATGGGATAACCTGGCGCTCGGCAAAGTCGTACAGTTTTTCCGCACGAATGTGGGCATCGTCGTATGCCTGATTTTGCCGGCAGCGCTGATACTGTTGTATGAAGTGATCCACATTTCGCGGATCCTTTCGGAGAGAAAGCGAGAAAAGAGAGAGGAAGAAGCCGCCGCGCGCGAAGAGGAGATCGAACGCCTCCGCCGCGAGCTGGATGAAATAAAAAAAAGCGGAGGTAGAGGAGAATGAACGAACCGTTGTTCATAGTTTGCGTATGCGTGATCTGCGCGGTGGCATTGGCGCTTGTCGTTTGGATCATCGTTTCGTTGGTGCGCCAGAACAAGACGAAAGGCGCGATCGGAAAGATCGTAGTCGTCGACGACCAGGCGTACGAACTTGTGCCCGTCGGAAAAGAGGCGACAGGGGCGGTATATGTTCCTGCAGCCGCACAGCCGCAGCCGGCTCCCGAACAGGCGGAAGCGGCGGCGGTACCGCAAAACGACGAACTGGCCATGGCTGCCCCGATCGATGATGCCGACGTGGAGGGGATGGTTATGCTGCGCCGCAACGAAACAGTGCCGTATCCGGAAGCGTATCGGCGCCTGTCTTTGCGGCAGAAAGGGTTTGTAGACGAAATTTTAGACTATGCGGAGACGAAAGAGGGCGTGAAAAAAGTCGTCAACGATAAGAGCGCCAGCGTTTATCTCGGCAAGAAGCTCGTCGTGCGCATCATGCTCAAGCGCGGCGCGGTGGTCGCGCGTCTGACCGTTCAGAACAACGACTTTATCGCATATACCGACAGCGCGGGCCTAAATATTAAGGAAAAGCCCGTCGACGTCAAGATCGAAGAACCCGAAATGGTTTCGGCGGTGAAGGATATCATCGATATCACCTATCGCGATCTTTCGGCCGAACGCAGCCGCCGCGAAGAGGAGAAAAAGGCCCTCCGCCGCGAACAGCGCCGCCTGGCGCGCGAGCGCGCGAAAGCCGCTGCGGAAGCGGCGGCGGCCGACGAAGCGGGCGCGGACGAAGAACCCGCGGCCGAAAGTGCGGCTGCGGAGCCCGCTGCGGAAGAAACTCCCGCGTTTGCAGATGAATCAGCGGCGGAAGAGACGGCCGCGGCAGACGCGGATGAGGCGGCTGATTTCGGCGAGCTCGACCCGGACGAAGACGACGGGGTAAACGCCGAAATTTTCGACGAAGAGAATGCCGAGAACGAAAACGAAGAATAATATGCGCTACTGAATCCCGAACGGTTTCTGAATCGTGCGGGATGCGCCCGTACGGACGGAGCGTCGGTACGGACAGGAGGAAATTATTATGCGGTTTACAAGGACCAAGGCGATCGTATTGGCGGCGGCGGTGGCTCTTTTGAGCGTAGCGCTGCTGGTTGTTGCGTCGTTCGCGCTTTTTTCCGATTCGGCGAAGACGACGAACCGTCTCGAAGCGGGGACTCTCGATGTGGGGCTGGAAAAAATCGCCGAAACGAGTTTGGTTGCCGATGAGCACGGCATAGTTCCCGCACAGCCTTCGACAACGGAATATGCGCAGCCCGTCGACCTGACGCAGGAGGGGGCGGCCGTGTTTTCACTGGGGAACTGCGTGCCCGGAATATGGCAGGAAGTTACTCTGCGCGTTACAAACAAAGGCACCGTGGCGTTCGATTACAGCGTCGCCCTTGTGGTAACGGAAGAATACGCGGAGGGGAGCCCCGAAGCGAACCTTACCGAACAGCTGCGCGTTACCGTAACGGACGCGGAAGGCAACGAGATCGTGGAGCCGTTTTCTTTGGCGGCGGCCGAACTGCGCGGGGATATCGCGCTCGGATCTCTGATCGAGGAAAACGAGGCGGGCGTGTTCAAGATCAAAGTTGAACTGCCCGCGAACGAGGGCGTGCTGGACGACGGTTCGAACGGCACGATCATGAACGCGGAAGTCGATTTCGATATTACGCTGAAAGCGGTGCAAAAGGTCGAAACGGCTTGACGTTAAGCGGGTGCGCGGCGTTTTAAGCGCGGCGCCCGATCATTGCGGCTCTATTGTATTTATATATATTGATAAAGTATTAAATTAAGAAAAAATAGAAGGAGAAAAGAAAATGAAGACGAAAAGAGTTGCGTTGTTAACCGCATCGCTCGTGATCGTTCTCTGTGCCGTGATCATCGTCGGCGCGACCTTCGCTCTGTTCGGCAAAACCGAGAGCAGAAACGTTACGGTTACGACGGGCAACGTTTCGATTGCGGCGGACTTCGGTGATGATCCGACGCTTTCCAGCCTGGTCGAAGGAACGCAGGAGATATTGCAGAGCAGCGATACCTTCCAGCTGGGCGGCAAAGTTGCGTACAACGCAGAGAACGCCACGCTCGAGCTCACGAACGTCGTTCCCGGAGACAAAGCGGAAATCACGCTTACAGTCAAAAACACCTCTTCGGTGGAAATTCTGTACTGTGTGGATTACGCGATCACCAACGCGAACGGCATAGCGATCTCGATCGACGGCGCTTCGCAGGGTGAGAGAAACTGGAGCAAGCTGGCGGTGGGCGGCACTGCCGATATTACGATCACAGTAGAGCTTCCTGCGGATGCGACGGATCAGTTCGGGAGTGAAGGGACGGCTCAAAGCACGATCGCGTTTACCGTGTATGCCGGCCAGAGCAACGCTTCGACGGATGATCTTGAAGAAATTTTTCATCTGAACTGAGAGAGCAGGAATGCGGCAACGTAAGTTGTTCACATAAAAAAGGGAAAAAATAAAAAGGAGAAAAAAGATGCAAAAAGGTGAAACAAGAAGCAAAACCATCATTCTTTCTTTGTTGATCGTTTTGATGTGCGCTTCTTTGATCGTGGGCGCGACCCTGGCATTGTTTACCTCTTCCGATCAGCACAATATTTCCGTGCAGACCGGCGAAGTGAACGTAACCGGGAACCTTACGATCGGCAAAGTTTCCTCTTCCGATCAGGACGGCGGAAACTACAATGAGACCGTGTTCGAAAACGGTACGACGGACGCTAAATTGTTGAACGGCGGCAGCGCCTCTGTGGACGATAACGGCAACGTTTCTATCCAGGGGATCGCGCAGGGCGAGACGGTCAGCTTGAATTTGGAGATCGTCAATGAAAGCTCCATCGATATCCGCTATCTCGTAACGCTCGAAACGCAGGATGCGCAGCTGTTCGAAATTTTTGAGTTTACATATAACGGTCAGTCGATTGATAAGAATGCGGACAGCATCGTTTACGAAAAATGGATGCCCCTCTCGGTCGGCGAAAATGCGAACGTGAACGGCATTGAAATTTCGATGCCCTGGCTCACCGAAGAGGTGGACGCCGACATTACCGGGCCTTTGACCGGTGAATTTACGCTTACCCTCAGGGCCGTACAGTACAATGCCGTTGAATCGACGGGCGACGAAGAACTCGCTACGGCTACTTTGGTAGACGAAAACGGAAACAGGACGGCGTTTACCTCTCTGCAGGAGGCTTTGGCGGCCGCAAATGCGAGCGACAGCCCCGTAACGCTGAACCTGTTCAGCGGCGTATATCAGTCGAGCGATCTTTTGAACGTGCAGGACGGCGTAAGCATCAAGGGATCCGGCGCGGGTGCGACGATCATCGAAACGACGAGCGCCATCAGCAATCAGGCCGGTATGTACGTGCGCGGCTCCGGCGTTACGATCGAAGGCATTACGGTGCGTTCGGAGATCGGGGACGGCAATGTTTCCGCTCTGAAAGTCGGCGGCGACGCGGCGCAGAATATCGTTATCAAAGACGTTACGATCGAAGCGAACGGCGAAGCGAGCGCTTTGAATATCCACAATGCGGATAACGTTACGGTAAGCAATGTTACGCTCGAAAATTACGGCAAAGTCGGCATCGCCATTGCGGCTGCGGACGGCGTTACCATCGAGGGCGTGAACTTTGCCGAAGCGACAGACGCTTCCGGCGACGCCGTTTGGGGCGATATCGGTTTGATGTGGAAAAACGACGACGATTATGATGAACCCATAAGCAACGTTACGCTGGGTGCGGGCAACGTATTTGCTCTGAATAAAATTTACAGCGACGACATTACAGGCGCTTCCTATTCCGAATATGAAGGATACGGCAGCGGCTATGCGATGATCTCCGGCTATGAACAGTACGGCCTGGCGGCCATCACGAGCGCCGATACGGCTTACTGGCCGGAAGGCGACGAGGCAGGCTGGATTTTGGTCGAAGCGAACGCCAAAATGACGATCGGCTCGGGCGAGACGGCTGCTTACGCGACGTTTATGGATATCACGAGCGCATTCGATGCAATCAATTCCAACTCTTCAGATGAAGAGTTGACCCTCGAAATCTCCGAGGGTCAATACGATTTGACAGCATACGATCTGCGCATCACGCGTGATAACGTTACGGTGAAGGGTGCAGGACGCGATGAGAGCGTTCTGAACGCCTCTACGAGCGGCGGTCAGGCTTCCGTTGCGGTCATTGCTTCTAACGTTACGATTTCCGATTTGACGTTTAACGTTTCAAACAGCACGAAAGTCAGCCTCATGAAAATCAGCGGACAGTACGATTCGGCCGCAGACCCCGATTTAGCGAATGTTTCGATCGAGAACGTTACATTGAAAGGTACGGGCGAATATACAGGCAAACATGCGGTCGATATAAACGGCGCATATAATGTTACGCTTGACGGCGTAATTTTAGAAAACTATACCGGCCGCGGCATTCAGCTCCGCAATACGGACGGGGGCGATTATGCCGTTACCGTCAGCAATACTTCCTTTAACGGAACGCCTACTTTGGGTTGGTCTGTCGGCAGAGATATCGGTTATGAATACGGGGATGGAGATTCCGGCAACGGACTGATTATCCTCGGTGAAGGGAACGAATTTAATTCTGCAGCTCCGCTTGCAGGCTATGATTATCCCATCGGAACGGCAATTTCGCAGCAGGAAATTCCCGTGCCGCAGGGTTGGGAAGAATATGGGTTCGTTTTGACTGTAAACGAAAACGGCACATGGCTTTTAGGTGCGGCGAGCAGCAGCTATGCCGCAGAGATCGGCGGGAAAGTAACTCTTTCGTAAATTTTTTGAACGATAATGAATATTTCCGAACAGGCGCAAGGCCTTGCGCCTGTTCGGAAAAACTTGTTTTGTGTTGCAAAACAAGGCGGCAGCGCACTTGTGCGCTGCCGCCGGATAAACATTTTTTCATTGCTTTTCAGCCCGCCGCGGCCGGTGCCGCGGCGGACGATAGAGGGAAGCGGCGGGGTTTATGGACGCCGCAGTGCTTCCGGCCGTATTTCGGAAAGATCGATTTCGGCATACCGAAGTTTTTTCGGATAAGCCATACCTGCGCAAACGGCGTTTGCAGGAAGGTCGTACGATAATTTGCCGCTCTGTAATAGCGGGGCGGAAGAATACATTCATGCAGAGGTGAATTCCATGAATACAAAAAATAGGACAAAAAAGTCAGCCATATTTCTTTCGGTGCTGGTCGTTTTGTGCTGTGTTTCGCTGATCGTGGGCGCGACTCTCGCGCTGTTTTCCGGCAGAGATACATACCCGATCAATATCAGCAGCGGCGATATCGCCATCGAGACGCAGGTATCGTTGGACGGCGTTTTGCGCCAATCGGGCACGCAGAGCGAACCTGAACTGATCCCCAATGCGGACGGTTCGGATTCAATGACCATACCCGACGGCGTCAGCGAAGGGGGAACGCTGGGAACGGTCGCAATTGCCGACCCTGCGGAAGGCGCCGCGGAAGGAACGGTAAAGGCGATTTCTCTTACCGGTCTCGGAGAAGGCACGGGGGCGCGCTTTACGCTGACAATTACAAATAAGAGCAATATCGCGATGAAGTACATCGCGTACATCGATACGGGCGCGGAGAACGAGCAGGATTTTGCGCGCGCTTCGCTTACCTATTGGACCGTTGAAAACGGCGTCCGCACGCAAGCAGAGGGCGGCCGTACGGTTGCTTTTACGGAAGGAGAAGACGGGAATTGGGTGTATGCCGCTCCCGTTACGGATACGGAAAACGGAGTTACGGCTGCCGAGATAACGCTGGAAATTTTCCTGCCGCTCGGGGCCAAGGGCGGCAGTGCGGACGATATGGCGCTCGTTGTGGAAGCCGTGCAGTCGAATGCCTTTACGGGCAACGTCAGCTACGGCGGAGCCGAGTATGAAACCGTAGACGAGGCGCTGAACGCTTTGGCCGATACGGCGGAGCCCGGCAGTTCGCACAACATTTATCTCGGCGAAGGCGAATTTGAAATTTCGGGCGAATCGCTGCAGAGGGCTTTGGAGGCTGTCGGCAACGGCACCCTTTCCATTACCGGCCAGGGCAGCGATACTACGACGATTTCCGGCCCTATGGAGATCGTAACGAGCGGTAACGTTGAAATTTCGGGCGTTACGCTGGGCGGCCTGAGCGTTTCCGGCAATGCGGCGGCGGGAGCTTCCGCCCGCACGATGGCGCTGAGCGCGCGCTCTTCCGACCCTGCGGTTTCGCTGAGCGGCGTGGCCGTTAAAGTTGCGGACGAGAACGCCGTCGATGTTACCGGCGTTGCGCTTACGATGTCGGATTCGGACATTGTACTGACGGATACTTACGGCGGGGCGGATAACGAACCCGTCAGCGCGATCCGCGTAAGCGGCGGAAGCGCGGTATTTACCGACGTCTCGATCGACGCGGATTATTCCAGAGACGGAGCGTCGCCTTCCGCGCGCCGACCCGTCGTATATGCGGCAAACGGAGCACAGGTCTCTTTCATCGACTGCGCAGTCGACGTCAATACCGACGCGGCGACTTCGGAATATAATATCACCCCGATTTATGTTACGGGAGATCAGACCAAACTGACGCTCGGCGGCGATACCGCGGTCGTGCTCGAAGGGCGTGAAACGGCGCTTTCCGGCAATTCCAACGGCGACGGCGCCTATGTGGACGGCAACGCAGTGTTTGCCATGGAAGGAAACGCTTCGCTGACGGCGGCATACGGGCCCTTCCTGTGCAGGGGAGCTGCCTTCGATATTTCCGGCAATGCGAAAGTGGAAGCCGCTTATTTTGCAATCGACGGCAATAACACCAAAGGTACCATGACGATCAACATCGCGGACAATGCTTCGCTGTATTCGGCGCTCGACACGGCGATTTATATGCCGAACGTGGGCACGATCAACATGACGGGCGGCACGATCGAAGGCAATTGGGCCGGTATCCACGCGAAAATGGGTACGATCAATATTTCCGGCGGCACGGTGCGCGCCACGGGCGAAAAGTACATCGTCGACATTAACGGAGGCTTTGGCGTAGGCGGCGTTAACGGCGGAACTTCCAAAGACGGCTCGGCCATCGTGCTGCATTCGGATATATATACGGCAAATCCGAGCGACGAGAATGATTATACGGCCGAAACGAGTACCGATCTTACCCTGCGCGTAAGCGGCGCTGCGGTGCTCGAATCGGAAAACTGGAATGCGATCTCCTATTATAAATGGAATAAGAACGAGCAGAAGGTGTCTCTCGACGGCGGAAATTATGACGTCGTGGGCGTGATCAGCTATAACGGAACTTGCGACGGAAACGACGCGGACGCCGTTTCGCAGATCCGGGAATTCCTTGCGAACGGGGATATTGACAAGGTATATTATCACGGAAACAGCCTGCCCGTGCTTTCTGAAGGGGAAACGGCATATGATCTTGCCGGAAAGACGCTCGAAACCGATCAGACATATTCGACGACTGTAGGAACGGGCGCAAGCCTTATTCTTTCGAACGGCACGCTGATCGGCAACGCGATTGAAAAGTCCAATCTAAATTTCCTCTGTGCGGAAAACGGCGGGACGATTCAGGCAGATGAAATTACACTCTATACGACGGGATCCGCTTTCTATGCCAAAGGGCAAGATGCAACTGTGAAAGTAACGGACTCTTTGATCGATGCGAACGGATATTGCGTCAGCACGAATGCAAATTCTGCGGATAATCACGGTGTGATAATCGAGCTTTTGGATTCGGAATTTATTTCCAACCGTTCGGCGGGGACGGCGATCATCTTAAATGTTCCCGGAAAGCTGAGAATGGAAGACTGTACGGTCGATTCACAGCTGCAGTCCGTGATCGTGCGCGGCGGTACGGCTACGCTGACGCGGTGCACCCTTACGAATGTCGTTCCGGATGAAGACTATTTCCTGAATAACCGTTTGGACAAAGATTGGGGCTCCGGCAACGATATGCCGACGGGCGCGTTGGTTATCGGAAACAGGGGGACGTCGTATCAATATCCTTCGAATGTAACGCTCGTCGATACCGAAATTAACGCCGTTACGGATGGATCTTTGACGGTATACATTTACGGAAACGCGACCGAAGAGCTTGGAGCAGCGCTGAAGTATCAATATACGGATAGCTTTACAGGCGAAAAATTGTCTTCGGAGAAGATTACAATCGGAGGCGGGTATGTAACCGTAAACGGAGTGCAGGCCGTCGTTTCTGCAGAACAATTGCAGACTGCTGTAAACGAAGGCGGAAATGTTGTATTATTCAGCGATTTAGAAGGGGATATATCCGTTCCTGCCGGCGTTGAAATTGTAATCGATTTGGGCGGATATCAGTTAAACGGTTCTGTCGTGAACAACGGAACGCTTACGTTGCAATCGGCGGCAGAAGGCGGCATAGAGGCACCTTCCGATCATGCGATCACGAACAACGGAAAGTTGACGATCGAAAGCGGGATTTATGATGCCCTTGCGAACGGTAAAGCGGCAGTGGTAAACAATCAGGGCGCAACGTTCACGATGACGGATGGAACGCTGACCAGAAGCCAGGAAAAGGAGGGGAACTCTTACTATGTGTTCCTCAATCACGGCAGTGCAGAAATTTCCGGCGGATCTGTGGAGAAAACTTCATTGGATAAAGCCAGCCTGATTGCCAACGGGTTCCAAAACAGCAACGATTACCAAGCAGATACTCCCGAGGCAGTCCTCGATATTTCGGGCGGAAATTTCAGCGGGGGCATGTATATTAAAAACGATGAAAAAGGCGTTTTGAATATCAGCGGAGGCGAGTTCCGGTTCGGAACGGAAGCGTGCGTTTTGAACTGGAATAAACTTACGATAGATGGCGGCATTTTTTACGGAGCTGAGGGCCCGGTCGGCAAAGTTGCAATTTTGACGGGACGATATGATGTAAATTATGCAATCGGCGAAACCGTAATTAACGGCGGTACGTTCTACGGTGGCTTCCAGTGCGGGGGATACAATCCTTCCTACTTATATTATGATGGCGTTTCTTATCGCTTTGACGATAGCTTCGTTTTTGCCGAAGATGCAAAAGCTTATGTGGGAACGGTCGAACAATTGCAGATGTTTGTGAACGAAGGGATTGATGTGGCATTGCTCGCGGATGTTACAGGCAATATAACCATTCCCGCAGAAGCAGATATCGAAATCGATTTTAACGGGTTTAAGATGAGCGGTTCGCTTATCAATAACGGAACGCTTACGCTGAAATCGGAAGCGGAAGGCGGCATAGAGGCACCTTCCGATCATGCGATCACGAACAACGGAACGTTGACGATCGAAAGCGGACTTTATGATGCCCTTGCGAACGGTAAAGCGGCGTGTGTAAATTATGGGACATTTACCATGAACGGCGGAACGCTGACCAGAAGCCAAGCGAAGGGCACCTATAGTCCTAATGCGGCAAACGGAAATTCTTATTACGCCTTTATCAATCGAGGAACGGCTGAGTTTGTGAGCGGTACGGTTAAAATGAACGATGGGTATAGTTCATTGATACAAAATTACGGGACAAGCGCCGTGGAAGCTGTGATGACGATCGCGGGCGGAAATTTTGTCGGCGGTTGCAATACGATTAAGAACGATGATTACGGTGTAATGACTATCAGCGGCGGCAAATTTGAAAATTTTGTTCAAGCTTGCGTGTTGAATTGGAACGAACTGACCCTTAAAGGAGGGGAATATATCCTTGCCGAAGAAGGGCAGGCAACCTTCCTTACCGGATATACGGAACTTTACGGAGAAGGAGCAGATAAAGGCATAACTGTAATTGCCGGCGGAACTTATTCGGATTGCGTATTCGGATTTATGGACAACGGCGAAAGTATCGCTGAAAAGGTAACGTATAAAATTGAGGGGAATCCCGTGTTTGAAAACGTTACGATACAAGCGGCGACAGATGCTCAGGCTGCAGTTTTTGCAGGAATTGAAGGTGTTACAGTCGCGCGAGTAACTGTTTGATCAGTACACAGTAAAGGCAGGGAGGGGTCCGGAAGGGACCTCTCCCTTTTGCTTTTTCATATTTTAATGAAGAGCAGAAATAATAAGGCAGTTATTCTATCTTGGAGGAAACTCAGTTTTAAATTGTAATGATAATTACCTGTTTTTTGTATTTTTCAACAGGCAGGCCCAAGCGGATATATAATTAAAAAAATCATTTTTCAATATAAAATTTGCCGTAGTAAAAATTTCGAAAAGTTTTGTGTTATATGGCGATAAACTTTGACTTTTTTTCAAATATGTGGTATTATTATTTAGCGCATTAAAGTTATGCTTGATGTATGCAACTTGAGCGGATGCAGAAGTACCCAAGTGGCTCAAGGGGCTCCCCTGCTAAGGGAGTAGTACGGGAAACCGTAGCGCGGGT
>CALVXE010000040.1 GCA_944368795.1 uncultured Clostridia bacterium
CAGGTGCAGACGTTGTTGTTACGTTGGACGGCAAGACATTGACCTTTGCGGTGACAGCCGAGGACGGCACGCAAAAAGCATATTCGGTGACATTGACGGTGCTGTCGAATGATACGTCGCTCACAATTGCGGAAGTGAACGGCGCGGCGGTATCGGAAGGAGAAGCGACGCTCACGACGGCACAATATGAAGCGCTGTCGGCGGCGCAGGACAAGGCGGAACTTTGCGAATATACGCTCGCAACAGGTGCAGACGTTGTTGTTACGTTGGACGGCAAGACATTGACCTTTGCGGTGACAGCCGAGGACGGCACGCAAAAAACATATTCTGTGATATTGACGGTGCTGTCGAACGACATTTCCTTTGTTCTGCATGATGTTTGCGGTGCGCCCGTCATCGGGGATTCAATTACCATGACGGAAGAGCAATACAGAACGATGCGCGCCAATGTCGGTGAGAACAGCAATTACTCGCTGGCAACAGGAGCATCGCTGACGTCGAGTTATGATGCGGATAATCATTCGGTCGAGTATTTCATTGTTTCCGAAGACAGGACCGCGCAAAATAATTATACATATTTTATAAAAGTGAGCGAGCCGTTCGGTTCACATTCACTGAGCGGTTACGGCGGCGCCGAATACGCGGAATGGGACTTTTCCGAAGACGGTTATGTGCTGGAAGGAAATGCGGCTATTCTGAATGCCGATGGAAACAATGTTTCCGATTATTATATTTTCGGCGTCGATGTGGCGGTGCAGGATTTGACGGAGGGCTGCGAAGTCGTCTTTATGGCTTACCAGCAGGACGATTTGATGATCCGCTTTGCGCTGCGCGGCGAAGGCGCGGATTCTTTTAAGCTATTCAGCGATTATAAAGACAGAAGCGGTTTTAAAAATTACACAGAGCATCGGACGGGTATCGAGTACACGGCGGGAGAATTTGTTCGGTTTGAAGTGATCTGCTGTGAAAACAGCCTCGCCATGCTGTTTGAAGGGGAAGTGATCTATCGCCTTACACTAGATTCGATGACCTATAATGAGTTGTGCGTGTCTTCGGTTTCATGCCGCGCCGTGCTGAAAAATCTTACGATCACAGATGATCGCGCGGAGGCAGAGGCATATTATGCCGAAGCGCTGAGCGGATATAAAGATAAAGCATTGGGGACATCGCTTTTGGGAAGTTCGGAGAATATCTCTAAATTTCAGGTGGCGGATAACGGTACGATCACTGTATTGGGTAAGGATTCGTCTGCCCGCGTGATGGCGGCGCCGTATATCGAAGGCGTGCCCGTGGGCGGTTACGAATACGCCGTTTCGGGCAGGGTGGAAGTCACCAACACCAAGACAAGCGGCGCTGCAGCCAGTAAGGTGGAGTTCCAGATTTACAAAGATCTTAATTATTTTATCAAATTCCACCTGTTCCGCTTCCCGACCAATAACAGTTTTTATACATATCCTACGATCGGCGGGCAGATGAGCACGATCGCGACACTGAACAAGACGATGCCTTCGGGTACCGAATATACCCTCGATTATATTTTTGTGTACGACAACGGTACGATCGAAGTCTGGCTCAAAGACGGAACATATATGGCTGATTATACCTGCGTCTATACGCTGGAAACGGATTGGGGATACACCGGTTATGGCTTTGCGATGCGGCAATACTGCGACACGGTTTGGACAAATTTTGCTGTGCATAAGGGCGATGCTTTCGATGCGTTGATGCAGCAGTTGCACGGCGCACCTGCCCAGGAACTCTCACTCTCCGCAAAACTTACGGAATATTCGGAAAGTCTTTCTTTTATTGCGGGAGGAAACGGAACTTTTAAAAAGACTCTTGGCGACTATGATAAGGCATTCGTGTTCAAGGACGGTGCGGCGGTTTCGGGGGCGTATTGGATGGCGGGCGGTACGCTTGCGATGCCTTACTATGAAGACTGGGGGCAGAGCGAGCTGCAGCTGTATGTCAGCGATACGCAAGCAGTGCGCTATGTGTTTGAGTATGTCCCGGGCGGAAAGTACCAGGTGTTTACCGAGATCAAAAACGGTGACACATTGTGGCAGAAATACAATCTTGTGCGCAGTCCGCAGGAGAATGCGTCTGCGATACTGAATTTTACGATCGTCAATTGCAACAATGTTTTTTCGTTTCTGATCGATGGGAAAGTCTGGCATAGCTGGGATGCTTCCGGGCTGACCGATCCCGCGCTCACGTTGGGCGGGCAGAATTGCACGATGAAAATTTCAGGTTTATATGTAGAGACCGATCAGACAAAGGTCGAAGAGTTTGCTTCAAACATGGAAAAGTATGAATATGTATCGCCGTATGAAGCGCGCATAGCGTCTTTGGCGTCGGAATATGCCGATGCGGAGCAGGGCGGAGTGTTGTTTGCAGGAAGCAGTACCATCGATTTCTGGGATACATGGCAGGAAGATATCGGTACAGATACATTGGGGTATAACGTCGGTATCGGCGGTACTATTGTCGAAGACTGGCTGTATGCATACGATCGGCTGATCGCGCCTTTCGAGGCATCGAAAATTGTACTGTTTCTCGGAGGGAATAATATAAATAACCGCGGTGATACGGGCGAATATACGGCGGAGCTTTTGGCGGGGCTGCTCGAAAAAATGCATGCGGATTTCCCCGAAGCGGAAATTTACTACGTGCTTTCTCTTCCCGTGCCCAACAATTATTCGAACGGAAAGTACACGGCGGAGTATGGAAATCTCATCGAATGCATGAAAGAATACGGGGCGCAGAACGATTGGCTTACAATCATTGATATGGAATCCTCTCTCGTCAGAGACGGAAATCCGATTTCCGAATATTTCCGTAGCGACGGTATTCATTTCACCGAAGCGGGATATGCAGTATGGAGTGAGTATATCAATCAGATTGTATTATCGAAAGAATCATAAACGCATGTGTATTTTTTGAAATCGCCCCCCCCGATGCTTGACAAAATATCGGGGGGGGGTATAATCTTATCAAAAGATGCAGTATGTGCAAAGGTGATGGGATTCCGTGAAAAAGAAAATTCTTGTATTGCTGTCCGCAATCGCAGTTATCGCCGTCAGCGCGGCCGTCTTTTCGGCTTGCAGCCGCGGGGAAGGGCACGAGCACGCTTTGACCGAGCATAAAGCGCTCGAGGCGACGTGTACGGAAGCGGGGAATATCGCATATTGGGAATGCGAAGAGTGCGGGAAAATTTTTTCAGATGCCGAAGGCAACTCGGAACTTGCACCGTTGGATACGGTGATTTTGCCGTCGGGGCATACGCTCGGAAACTGGATTGTCGATGAAGAACCGACATGTGCGCAAGAGGGCAGCCGTCATAAAGATTGTACATCGTGCGGGGCTGTTTTGGAACGCGGTGCGATTTCCAAGACCGATCATGTTTTGGTGATCGATCAAGGTATAGAGCCGACTTGTACGAGCATGGGAAAAACAGACGGAATACATTGTTCCGCGTGCAACAAGGTCTTGCTTGCGCAAAAATCGATCCCGAAACTTGACCATACGCCGGGCGAGTGGATCGTGGACAGAGAAGCGACCTGCGTGATGGAAGGAAACCGCCATACCGAATGCGAAGAATGCGGTAATATTTTAAAGACGGAAACGCTTGATAAACTTCCGCATTCGTATGTGGATCGCGTTTGCAAAAATTGCGGCGCATCGGATTACAGCAAAGGTCTGGAATTCAAATCAAATTATAGCGGTACATATACATTGGCAGGTATCGGAACTTGTTCGGACGAAAAAGTGATCGTCCCCGATACTTATAACGGAAAACCTGTCACGGAGATAGGAAGGGAGGCGTTTAGCGGATGTCTTCAGATCACGCATTTGATTCTTCCCGAATCGGTCGTAGAAATCGGAACGTCGGCGTTTGAAAATTGCAGTGCGCTGTGCAGTGTTGTGTTTTCCGATGTTACGGAGAGTATCGGAATGAACGCCTTTGCAAATTGTTCGTTGCAGACTTTACGGATCCCGGATTCTGTAACAAGCATCGAGTACGGGGCTTTTTCCGATTGTACCGCTCTGACAAGCGTTGTGCTCTCTTCTTCTTTAGATAAAATTTCCGGATCCGTATTCAGCGGCTGTTCAGCATTGCAGAGCGTAACAATTCCCGCTTCGGTCGAAACGATCGAAAAATTTGCGTTTGCAGATTGCGGCGGGTTGGAAACCGTCACATTCGGTGAGGGGTTGCGCACGATCGGACATTGGTCTTTTACCGAATGTATAAGGCTGACGCGCGTTGTGGTGCCCGATACAGTGACCACAATCAACTCTTCGGCGTTTAACGGATGTATCTCGTTGCGCGAGATCATTTTGCCCGATGGATTGGAGACTATCGAAGAATATGCTTTTACGAGGTGCGCAATTGAAAGCATAGAAATTCCTTCGTCAATCAAGCGTATCGAGACGGGCTTGTTTTACGGTTGCGCTTCTCTTGAGAGCGCTGTGTTGCCCAAATCGTTGATCAGTATCGGTGATTCGGCTTTTGGCAACTGTACATCTTTGGAAAACGTTTCGATTCCCGAAACGGTGCAAGAGATCGGGCGGGATGCCTTTACCTTTTGCGGCAAGTTGCAGCAGGCAACGTTTGCGGATACGCAGGGCTGGCAATATACGAGCGCGCCTGCAGGCGCAGAGATGATCGCAATTTCCGAAACGATGCTGAGCGATCCTGCGACTGCGGCAAAATGTCTGCGGTCCGATTATGCAACTTATTATTGGATTAAAGGTTGATTTTTAAAGCGTTAAAAAGAGGAGGAGAAAGTCCTCCTCTTTTTCCTTTTTTGCAGAAGTGATTTTTATGAGTTTGGCCGAATACAATAATATATCCATCGCAGTGCGGGGAGGGGAAGGCAATGTTTGTTATTCGGAAAAGTGCACTCATTGCGGCGGCAATCTTTTTTGCCGCCGCGCTTTTTGCCAGTGTCGGTATTTCAAAAGCGAATGCCGCTTCGGCGGAGTATGCGCGCTATACTGTCGTTCTGGATGCAGGGCACGGCGGCGTGGATCCGGGCGTCTTAGGGGTAAATACGAAGACGAAAGAGAGCGACATCAACCTGCAGATCGTCAGACTTCTGGAAAAATATTTTGCGGACGCAGGCTTTTCCGTCGTGCTCACGCGCAAGAACGAGGGCGGCCTGTACGGCCTTCCCACAACGGGCTACAAGCGGCGCGATATGGAAAAACGCAGGGACGTTATCGAACAAACGGCGCCCAATCTCGTCATATCGGTGCACCAGAACAACTTTATTGCCGACCGCACCCGCCGCGGCGGGCAGGTATTTTTCAAGGAAGGGGACGAAAAGGGCAAAGCGCTTGCCGACTGCATCCAAAGCCGTCTGAACGCGCTGAACGGCTGCGATTATTCTGCGCTGAAGGGGGATTATTATATCCTGAATTGTACGCAGTATGCGTCCGTCATCGTCGAGTGCGGCTTCTTGTCCAACGCGGAGGATGAAAAATTGCTGCTGGACGAAGAATACCGCCAAAAAGCGGCCTATGCGATCTTCAGCGGCGCGCTGCTGTATCTTTCCTGATAAAAGACCTCGCTGCGGGCGGTAAAATATTACAACTTTATTACACGAATGAGGTGGAAATGATTACATCTCCGCATTATAATGGAAATAACGGAAGATCGTGCAGACTCCGTGCGGAGAGGGGAAATGAAGGGGAAATTCGAAAAATTGTCCGATTATTACAAATGGCGGCTTGCGGGAGAACAGCGGATGCTGCGGGCAGTATTCGTATTGCTCGCAATTTTTTCTGCCGCGTCCTTTATCCTGTACAGCCCTGTCGCGGGATTCATCGCCCTGGCGGCGGAATGCGTTCTGGTCGTTGCCTATTTCGTGTTCGGTGCGGTGATGCGCGGCCGCATCCGCAGGCAGCTGCAGGTTGAAAGCGAAAGCAAAAATCGGCTGTCGGAGCAAAAAGAAAAGGAGGAATAGAGCGCCCTTCCCGTATCGGAGGAAAACATCGGCAGAGCGGGTCGGCCGGGTTTCCGCCCGGAATTTTGTTCTTTTATCAAATGCGCGCCCGTTTGTTTTAAATGGATTGCGGTTCAACAGCCTCGTGCAAAGAAAACTGCGCGGCTTTTCTTTTGAAAAAGCCGCGCAGTTTTTGCCTCAATGCCGTTGCATTCCCGCGCGCGGTGTGCTATAATATTGCGCGGATATATTTTGGCGAGAGAGGGCATACGCATGATAAAAGGGTTCGATAACGACCGTTACGTAAAATTGCAGAGCGAGAAGATCTTGGAGCGCATCCGAAAGTTCGACAATAAGCTGTATCTCGAATTCGGCGGGAAGCTGTTCGACGATATGCACGCCTGCCGCGTGCTTCCGGGGTTCGAGAGCGACGCGAAATGCAAAATTTTGCTGCAGCTGAAAGACCAGTCGGAAATCATTTTCGTGATCAGCGGGCAGGATCTCGAACGCAACAAGATCCGCGCCGACTTCGGCATTCCCTACGGCACCGACGTCCTGCGCCTGATCGATAAAATGCGCGGTCTCGGCCTGAATATGAACAGCGTCGTAGTTACCCAGTACCTGGGGCAGCCCGCCGCCGATAAATTCATCGCCAAACTCAAAAATCACGGGCTGAAAACGTACATACACCATAAAACGAAGGGATACCCCACCGAAGTGGACGTCATCGTTTCCGACGAAGGGTACGGGGCGAATCCGTACATCGAAACGACGAAGCCTCTCGTCGTCGTAACGGCGCCGGGTCCGGGCAGCGGCAAACTCGCCACCTGCCTCTCGCAGCTGTATCACGAATACAAGCGGGGCGTGCGCGCCGGGTATGCCAAGTTCGAAACGTTCCCGATATGGAATCTCCCGCTGCGCCATCCCGTAAACGTCGCCTATGAGGCGGCCACGGCCGATTTGGGCGACATCAACATGATCGACCCGTATCATCTGGAAACGTACGGGATCACGACGGTCAATTACAACCGCGATATCGAATGTTTCCCCATCGTCAAATCCATTTTGGCGAAGATCACGGGGGACGAAACCATCTATAATTCGCCCACGGATATGGGCGTGAACATGGCCGGCTTCGGCATCGTCGACGACGAAGTCTGCCGCGCCGCTTCGCGGCAGGAGATCATCCGCCGTTACTACAAAGCGGTGTGCGATTACAAGACGGGCAACGCGTCCGAAGACTGTGTCGAGCGGATCCGCCTTTTGATGAACGAAAACAAGATCGATCTTTCCGAACGCAAGGTCGTCCGTCCCGCATTGGAAAAAGCGGAGCGCTCGGGCAGCGCCTCCGTGGCGTTCGAGTTGGAAAACGGCTGCTTCGTAACGGGCAAGTCGAGCAAACAGATGACGGCATGCGCAAGCGCCGTCCTCAACGCCGTAAAAGTCCTGTCGGATATTCCCGACGAAATGCTGCTCCTTTCGCCGGTCGTGCTCGCTCCCATCATGCAGCTGAAAAAAGAGGTCTTGCGGGAAGACAAGGTAAAGCTCAGCCTGGGCGACGTCCTCACGGCTCTCTCCATCTGCGCGGCCACCAATCCGATCGCCGAAAAGGCGATGAACATGCTTTCCTGCCTGCGCGGGTGCGATGCGCACGCCTCCTGCATTTTGCCCGAAAACGACTTGAGCGTTATGCGCAAACTTGGCGTCAATTTGACGTGCGAGCCGGAATTCGGCAGCAAAGATCTGTACGGATTTTAACATAAATTTTTTGCGGCAGGTTTAAAAGAGGTCGGGCGCGGCAATACTGTACAACCGAAAGGAAGGCTGATTTTTCGCAAGAATTCCTCGCAAGGAGTATCCTATGTCTGCACTCGATTCGATCACAATTATAGTCGCAGTTTTGCTCGCCGTGCTCGGCCTTTGTCTGGGCTTCGGCAGGACGCTGCGCTTTTTTACCAAAGGCCTGTTCGGGGTCGTCATATCCGTGTTCGTCTGCGCCACGTTCGGCGGAATGATCGCGGGTATCCCCGCCGTAGCGGAATGGATCTCGGGCTTGAACGCCCGGCTGGGCGAAGCGTGGGGATTTTTGGAAACCATCCGCTTCGCCACCGTAGTGTATTATATCCTTTTGTTTCTTGCGGTGCAGATCGTGCGCATCATCGTTGTCAAATGCGTCGTGCGTATCTTTTCGTCGCAGGCTTTGCCCGTGCGCATTCTCAACCGCGCGCTCGGCGCGGCGCTCGCCGTCGCGGCCGTGCTCCTGCTCCTCCTGCTTGTCTTCGCACTCTTCCGCGTGTTTGAAGATACGGCTTTCGTGCAGGATATCCTCTCTCAAATGGAGGGCTCCTTTCTCGCTTCGCTGTACGCGAACAATCCGGTCAAATTTATCGCATGATTTCCGATCAACGACGGCGCCGAAATCTTTCGGCGCCTTTTTTGCCGCACTTTCGGCCCGAACGGTTGACTTATTTTACTTTTTTGCTATACTGAAAGAAAAGCTTCTGCGCGGCGGCATGCCGCCGCGCTTCGGGAGGAATGGATGCTGATCGATATCACGCAGGAAGTTTTTTCGGGGAAAGTATATCCGGGGGATACGCCGCCCCGCCGCAAGCTCGTATCATCGCTCGAAGAGGGCGCTGCGTGTTCGGTAACCGATTTTTCCATGTGCGCGCACAACGGTACCCATGCAGACGCTCCTTCCCATTACGTCCGCGGGGGGAAGGGTGCGGATTTGCTCGATTTGAACAAGTGCGTCGGTCTCTGCGAAGTCAGGACGTTTTCGGGTCCGATTTCAAAGGCTGAACTTCGTTCCCTCCGCGCTCCGCGCCTGCTCGTCAAGGGCGGGAACCTCTTTACGGCGGAGGAGGCGGCCCTGCTCTGCGAATGCTGTGTTCTGGTGGGCACGGAAAATCAGACGGTCGGGGACGGTCGGGTGCACCGCATTCTGCTGGAACGGGAAGTCGTCGTTTTGGAGGGCCTTTCCCTCGGCGGCGCGGAAGACGGTCTGTATGAATTGTACGCCCTTCCCATGAAATTGGGCGGTGCGGACGGGGCTCCCGTCCGCGCGGTTTTAAAAACGCTCGGCGCGGCAGGGGAAGAAGCGGCGCGCGCCGGTAAGGAGGAGACCCGATGATATACTTCGGCATATTTTTGGCGGCGGTATCGCTGGCGGCGTTCATCCTATACGGCGCGGATAAATCGAAAGCCCGCCGCGGCGCCTGGCGCATTCCCGAAAAAGTGCTTCTGTCCCTTTCCTTTTTCGGCGGGGCAGCGGGCGGCCTGCTCGGCATGGTCCTGTTCCGCCACAAAACGCGGCACTGGTATTTTTGGGCGGTCAATTTTGTCGGGCTCGCCTGGCAGCTCGCGGCTCTGTTTCTGCTGCTGCATTACGGCGTCGCCGTCAGCCTTTGATCTGCGGCAAGAGAATTTGTCTTCAATTTTTTTGTCCGCGGCAGAGAATTTTACAGTTTGCGCCGGGTTACGCAAACTGTCAGAATTTTACAGATAAAAATATAAAAAAATCAAAAAAACCGCCGTTCTATCGTTGACAATACATTTCATATACTGTATAATCACTGCTGTTCGATTGAAAGGATCGGCAAAATTGAAAAAGAATATGTTTATCGGAGAACTTGCGGCCGCAGCCGCAACGGTTGATAAGATACGGGTGCGCCCGATTGTGTAAAAGCGATCGGGCGCACCTTTTTTCTGTCCTCCGAAAACATTTTATATATAGATCTAAAACGAAAAAGGAGTATGTATGAGACTGATTTTACGTTTTTTGAAGCCGCATTGGAAGCTCTGCATCCTCACGATTTTCCTGCTCATCGTCGATGTGGTCGGCGCGCTGATCATTCCGACGCTCGCATCGGAAATGCTGAAAGAAGGCGGAGCAGGGGTGCAGATTCAGGTCCTGATCAATACGGCGATCGCAATGGCGGTAGCCGCCGTCATTTCGGGGGCGGGCGGCATATTGAGCGGCTATACCTGTGCCGAACTTGTTTCGCGCGTGGCCAAGGACATGCGCGACGCACTCTATAACAAATCGCTCGATCTGGCGGTGGCCGATTTCCGCACTTTCGGGGTCGCTTCGATCACGACGAGAACGGTATCCGATATCACGAACATTCAGTTCGCGCTGATGAGCGGCCGGATGAGTTTTGTCATCGCGCACCGCCTCTCGACCATTCGGGACGCAAACCGCATCCTCTTTATGGAAAACGGAAACATCATCGAGCAGGGGACGCACCGCGAACTGCTCGAAAAGGGCGGGGCGTACGCCGCGCTGTACAACAGTCAGTTCGCCTGACGCCTTTCGGGGCCGGCCTTGCGCCGGCCCCTTTTGACTGCTGCGGGCTGTCCGTTTTTGTTTTCCGTCCGCAATTTCTCGGCGAAAGCCCGCAATTTGTTTACAACCGTCTCCGTTTATGGTAAAATAGCGCTATATTTTTTAACGAAAGGGCAGAACTATGAAAGGCTTCAAAATCGCGCTGGCCGGCGATCTCGGCAGCGGAAAATCGACGGTAGGAAAACTTCTTTCGGAGATGTTGGGCGCCGAAACATATTCCACGGGCACCATTCAAAGGAAGATCGCCACCGAAATGGGCATGACCACTCTGCAGCTCAACCAATACATGGAAACGCACCCCGAAATCGACAATAAGATCGACGACGGGCTGCGCGCGCTCGAACACGAGGAAAAAAACCTGATCATCGATTCGCGCATGGCGTGGCACTTTGTCCCGTCCTCCTTTTCGGTCTATATGCTTGCGGATGCGCGCATATCCGCCGAGCGCATTTTAAATGCGGGGCGCGAAAGCGAGCCGTTCAAAACGGTGGAGGAGGCCGTGCGTTCGATCGCGGAGCGCCGCAAAAGCGAGATGCTCCGTTACAGTTCCCTGTACGGCGTGAACATCAAAGATCTCGAAAATTACGATTATGTCATCGATACGTCCTACGTTTCGCCCCAAACGGTGGCGGAACATATCGCGGATCGGTTCCGAAAATTCGCGGCGGGCGAGGCGTTCGCCCGTTACGATATCTGTCCCGCCCGCCTGCTGCCCTGCGAAGAGAGCGGCGAACGCGCGCTCGTGTACGAAGAGGAGGGCGTGTTTTACATTGCAGGCGGCGGCGGGACGATCGCCGGGCAGATCGCGGAAGGCCGCCCGCTCGTTTCCTGCAGCCGCGCGGCGGCATGCGATACCGCAAAATGCACGCCCGCGAAAATCGCCGAATGGGAGCGCCGTACGGGCGTCCGCGTAGCCGTGCCTGCCCGGCTGCAAAACAATGGATAGGGCGGCGGAGATCGAGCGCAGCATCATCACCACCTACCGCAAGGGAATCTGGAGTCGCTTCGTCAAAGG
>CALVXE010000041.1 GCA_944368795.1 uncultured Clostridia bacterium
GGGGGCGGATATTTTTGTTTCCGTCCGCGCAATGGCCGCGGGGAAGGGCGTCCTGCTCGATCATCCCGAACGCTGCGGGTTTTATCTGTTCCGAAAGCCCGCACCGCAGGCACGGCAGTAAATCCGGCCGAAACAGGCAAAATTTTCTCCTGTACGGCAAGGCCGCCCGCAATCAGAGGGCGGCCTTGCCGCCGTTACCGCCGTCAACGTTCGCCGGGCAAAAAAAAGCCGCCCCGCGGGCGGCTTTTAAGCGGCGTCGTTTAAATCACGACGATATTTTTTTCTTCGAATTTTTCCTTCACGTTCTGCGGGAAATTCTCGTCCGTGATCAAAACGTCGATATTTTCGGGCTGCGCGAAGGTATAGGGCATGATCTTGCCGATCTTGGAAGTATCGAGCATCATGTACACCATTTTGGCCCGCGCGAGAATAAATTTCAAAAGATCCGATTCCACCTGTGAAACGCAGGAAAATCCCTGTTCGAACGAAAAGGCGGAAGCGGATATGATCGCCAGTTCGAAATTCGTATTCTCCAAAAACACTTTCGTGTAAGGGGATGCGGTCGAAAGATTCTCCTTGATCAGCGCGCCGCCCACCAGCACGACTTCCGGCTGTTTTTTATGCGCCAGCTCCTCCGCAACGACCAGCCCGTTGGTAAAGATGTGGCAGGGCCTGTCCGGCAGTTCCTTGGCAAGCTGCAGGGCGGTCGTTCCGCCGTCCAAAAACAGGCTTACCCCCTCGTCGATCAGCGAAACGGCCTTTTTCGCGATCACCTTTTTCGCGTCGGTATTGATGGTCGATTTCTGTGCGTACGCCTCGCCCGAACGCTTCTGTACTTCGAGCACCGACATCGCGCCCCCGCGGATGCGGATCACCTTGTTTTCCTTTTCCAGCTCCAAAAGATCGCGGCGCAGGGTCATATCGGATACGTCGGGGAATTGAACGGCAAGCTCCTCCAAACTCATTTTGCCGTTTTTTTCGATGAGAAGAGCGATCTCTTCGATTCTCGTTCGTTTCAAAGTTCATCCTCCTGTTCGGTTTTCACGAAAAGAGTATAACATATTTCTCAAAAAATCGCAACAAAATTATCATTATTTGTGAAAGGTTTTCAGTTTTTTTAAAAAAATTTTTTTATCGAAGGCAAAAAACATTGAATTTTCGGCAAAAACATGTATAATAATAGTATACGCGCGCGCGAATCGTCGCGGCGTTCAAAAAACGGTCGGATAAAGGGAACATGAACGAAAATTTTATTGCCGATTTAAACGAATTTTTCTGCAAGCATTACACGAATTACGACTTCATCTGCTCCATGCCTTCGTACGAGTCGGTTACCATTTCCATGATCTTAAAAAACCGCAACCGCATCGAAGAGGGTGAGTACGCCGCGAACGAGATGCGCAAACTTTCTTACCAGCCGCATCCCGACGTTGTGCTGGCGGAGATCAAGGAACGCTACGTGGATAATTCCTTTACCTTTTCGGTGCGCGTCGCTCCGCTCAAACAGCGCGTCAAGGCTCTGTTACGCTTTAAACTGCTCACGGGCGGCCTTCTTACGAAAATCATCGCCAAATACGGCGAAGACCCCGCGTCGCTCTGGCAAAAGCTCGGCGTTTCCGAGGAGGTTTGGAAAAACGTTCTGAAGAGCTATTATATCCCCGAAAAGGTCCTCCTTTTCAAAGTATTTCTGCTCTTGGGCATGCGCAAAGAGGACTGCTCGGTACTTTTAAAGGCCTGCGGCGAATATTATAATTTCGAGGACGCGCGCGACGTCGTCGTCCGCTACCTCATGGAATACCGCATATTCAACCCCGAAATGATCGGCGCCGCGTTCGACGAGTTCCGCCTTCGCAGGATCTTATAAAATTGTCCGCGAACGCCTCGGCGCGGGGCGCTTTCAAATTTTCGCGGACAAAAAAGGAGTCTTTATGTTCAAACGCTTACGTGCCGACATCGAAGCGGCAAAACGCAACGATCCCGCCGCGCGCAATAAATTCGAAATATGGCTCACCTATTCGGGCGTGCACGCGCTTTCGTGGCACCGCTTTGCCAATCGGCTGTATCGGATGCACTTAAAGCTGCTCGCGCGCATGGTGTCGCAGTTTGCAAAATTTCTGACCGGCATCGAGATCCATCCCGCCGCAAAGATCGAGGGCGGCGTGTTCATCGACCACGGCACGGGCGTGGTCATCGGCGAAACGGCGGAAGTAAAGAGCGGCGTCGTCATCTATCAGGGCGTAACGCTCGGCGGCACGGGCAAAGAAAAGGGCAAGCGCCACCCGACCATCGAACGCGACGTGGTCATCAGCTCGGGCGCCAAAGTTTTGGGCGGGTTCACCGTCGGCGAAGGCGCGAAGATCGGCGCCGGCGCCGTCGTTTTGAAGGAAGTCCCCCCGCACGCCACCGTCGTGGGCGTGCCCGCGCGCGTCGTGCGCATCCGCGGCGAAAAGCCGGACCTCCTGCAGGAAAAGGTAGACCCGAACGCCGAAGAGATCCGCGCCCTCAAATGCCGCGTACATAAGCTCGAAGCCGCGCTCGAAAAGCTTACGGGCGAAAAATACGAATGCAGCAAGGAGGAAGAAGAGCTCTTCCCCGTTGCCGCGCAGTCAAAAACCGAAACAGGGGAAAACGAAGAGAAAAACAGCGAAGAGGCAAACAGGCAATGATCACATCCAAAGAATTGCGCAGCAAATGGTTATCTTTTTACGAAAGCAAGGGCCACGTCAATATCGGCGCGGTCTCCCTCATCGGCGACGGTACCACCGGCGTCATGTTCAACGTGGCGGGAATGCAGCCGCTCATGCCCTATCTTTTGGGGCAGCCGCACCCCGCGGGCAAGCGCCTGTGCAACGTGCAGGGCTGCGTGCGCACCGTCGATATCGAATCCGTCGGCGACGCCACCCACTTCACCTTTTTCGAGATGATCGGCAACTGGTCTTCGGGCGACTCTTTCAAAAAGGAAAAAACCACCTGGACGTTCGAACTCCTCACCGAGGTGTTCGGGCTGGATAAAGAAAAGATCTGCTCCACCGTGTTCGCGGGCAACGAATCCGCCCCGCGCGACGACGAGACCGCCGAACTTTTGGTAAAGCTCGGCATCCGCCGCGAAAACATTTTCTATCTGGACAAGTCCAACAACTGGTGGGAGCTGGAAGGCACCGTGGGCACTCCCTGCGGCCCCGACAACGAGTGGTTCTACCCCCTTACCGACAAAGAGTGCGGCAGAAAGCCGTGCGACATCAACTGCCCCTGCGGCCGGTACGTCGAGATCGGCAACGACGTGTACATGCAGTACAAAAAGACGAAAGAGGGCTACGTCCCCCTCGAAAACAAGAACGTCGATACCGGCTTCGGGCTGGACCGCATGCTCGCCTTCCTCAACGGCCTGACGGACGGGTATAAAACCGACCTGTTCAGCGGCGCGATCGGGTATCTTGAAAAGGTTTCCGGCAAAAAGTACGACGACGGCGGCCAGGCGCAGAAGGCCATGCGCATCATTGCCGACCATACCCGCACGGCGGTCATGCTCATCGGCGACGTCAACGGCATCCTTCCCTCCAACACGGGCGCGGGCTATATCCTGCGCAGGCTGATGCGCCGCGCCGTCCGCTACTGCAAGGCGCTCGGCGTAAACAGCCGCGAAATGCTCGGCGTGGCAAAGGTGTTCATCGAAGAGGTGTACGGCGAGGCATACCCGCTGCTGCCGCAGAAAGAAGAATACATCCTCGAAGAGATCGGCCGCGAGATCGACCGCTTCGAATCCACCCTCGAAAAGGGCATGAAGGAGTTCGAAAAGACGGTTTCGGGCATCGAGCGCAAAAACGAATTCATGTCCAAACAGAACCCCGCGTACGTCAAAGAGACGCAGATCGGCGGCAAAGCGGCGTTCAAACTGTTCGATACCTACGGCTTCCCGCTCGAACTCACCGTCGAAATGGCGGCGGAGCGCGGCTACACGGTCGACGAGCAGGGCTTTGAAGAGGCGTTCAAAGAACACCGCGAAAAGAGCCACGCCGTGCAGGAAGGGCAGTTCAAGGGCGGCCTTGCCGATGCCGGCACCGCCACCACCCGCCTGCACACCGCAACCCACCTTTTGAACGCGGCGTTAAAGCAGGTTCTCTCGCCCGACGTCAACCAAAAGGGCAGCAACATCACCCCCGAGCGGCTCCGTTTCGACTTCAATTTCCCCCGTCCCATGACGCAGGAAGAGATCAAAGCGGTCGAAGATCTGGTCAATGAAAAGATCAAAGAGGATATCCCCGTCGTGTTCGAAGAGATGCCGTACGAGCGCGCCCGCGCCGAGGGCATCGTCGGCGTGTTCGACAATAAGTACGGCGACGTCGTCAAAACGTACTCCGTCGGCACCTTCTCGCGCGAGATGTGCGGCGGCCCGCACGCGAAGAGCACGGGCGAACTCGGCCATTTTAAAATCGTCAAAGAACAGTCCTCCGCAAGCGGCATCCGCCGCATCAAAGCGGTATTGGAATAAACTTTCGCGCTCCGTTTTAAGCGCAAAAACAAATTTTGAGGGGGGCGTAAACGCCCTGAATAGAACCTGCGCACCGAATCGGTGCGCAGGTTCTGCAGTCATAAAAAATAAACGCCCGCGCGCTCGGTAAAAGCCGAGCGCGCGGGCTTCTGTATTTGCTTTTTTCTACTCTTACCTCATTAATTTTTTTAAAAATTATTGTTTGAGGTCAAACCAAAAATCAGCCGTTTCGTCTGTATTTTTCAAAATTTGCTTCATGATATCGTAAGCGGGTTTTGCTTTACCCTTTTTCCATTCGCTTACTTGACTGGGTTTCACGCCGATTTGCTTGGCAAAGTTTGAAACAGTCATTGAATGCAGTTGTAAATACTCTGTTAAAATTTCGGGAAATTCCATACTTATATTATATAGAAAATTCTACAACAAAGGCTTGACTTGTAGAAATTTCTATCATATAATATTTATAGAATTTTCTATATGAAAGAATGAACAGTGAATTTAGCGGTCGGTCAAGCCCAAAAGATAATCGGACGAAACGTCTAACGCTTCGCAAAGTTTAAAAAGTATCTTAATGGTGGGGAAGTTTTTGCCCCGTTTATACTGCGTAATGCAGGAAGGGTCGATTCCGCATTGTCGGGCAATTTCCCGCTGCGAAAGTTTCGTAATTTCCAATTCTTTCGAAAATCGCTCTTGAAACGCAAATTCCTTCACTCGAAAGGCTCCAAATTTTTTTATTATTTTAGCACAACGAAATTAAAAAGGTTGACTTATTGTGCAGCCCTCAATATATTATAAATAATTGAGCGCTCAAATTTTAATTTGGGAGGTAAAACATGGACAAACAAAATCAAAGTAAAGGCATGGAAGAAGGATTCGCGGAGGATCTTTACTACTTTGTAAACATGTGCGGCAAAGAAGACAGAAAAATTTTTCAATATCCGAACAGGAAAAAGCCCGTAGAACAATACGCGCGGCTGATCTGTGCGGCGATGGCTCTCGGGTTGCGCGGCGCGATGCTCAGGTTGTTCAATCTATGGGGGGAAGAGCGCTTAGACGAGCTTTTCCGCTGTTTAGACGGCTGGACGTTTGAAGAGATAAAAAGGCATATCGAAGCGTTTATTGCGGGCGTCGAACATCCTCTTTTCAAACAGGCGGCGGAAGAAACCTGGCTCGAACGGCAAAAAACCCTCTCCGCCGAAAACTTTAAAATCCGCAATTTGCTGTAACGCAAATCTCCTTTGCTTTCCCCGTTGAACCAAAACAGCATACATTGTAAACAACGCCCCGGTATCGGGGCGCTTTTTATATGCCGCAATACAGGGGATGGTTGCCGCTTTATCCGCCGCAGTTTTCCCGCTGTTCCATTCTGCGTTCGATCTCTTCCGCCACGGCAGACATTTTTACCCCCATAGCCAAACAAAGCCGATACAGCGTTTCCAGCGTCGGCTTGCGCTCGCCCCGTTCGATGGCGCTTAAATGCGTGCGCCCGATGTCGGCCAATCCGCTGATCACTTCCTGCGAAATTCCCTTCTTTTTACGGAAATCCGCAATCGTTTTTCCTACGATTTTTGCGTCTAAATATTCTTCTTGCATCGGCATACCTGCCTTTCTTATAAAGAAATGGTTTGCTAACAGTGTATCGTATTTTTTGCCGTAAAATGAACACATATGTTGACATTTGAATACAAATGTGTTATAATCGGCAAAAACAAAAAAGGAATGCGGAAGATGAACGGCAAAATTGCGGTATCGGTTCTGATACCCGTTTACAATACGGCGGCCACGCTCGAAAAATGCCTGAATTCGGTTATCGGGCAAACGATGAAGGAAATCGAAATCATCTGCGTCGACGACGGTTCGAACGAGGAAACCAAAGCAGAGCTTGCCCGCTGTGCGGCGCGCGACGCAAGGATTCGTGTATTGACGCATGAAAAAAACGAAGGGGCGCTGGCGGCCCGCAAACATCTTATCGAAGCGGCGCGCGGAGAATATACGATGTTTTTAGACAGCGACGACGAATTTTATCCGCAGGCATGCGAATCGGCGTATGAAGCGGCAAAAAAGAACGGCGCCGATATCGCGCAATTCGGAACGGAAATCGTTTCCACGCGGCAGTTGCCGCAATGGCGAATCGAAGAAACGGAAAATTTTTGCAGGCCGTATTGCGGCGTTTTGCGCGGAAAAGACATACTGTACGGCTGTTTTCGAAAAAAAGATCGGAAATTCGCTTACAGTTTATGGAATAAAATTTATAAAACATCCGTCATTCAAAAAACGATCCCTTTTTTCCCCGCAGCCCATTGCTCCGTTTCGGAAGATTTATTTATCAATTTTATCGTATGTACGTATTCAAAATGTTATTTCGGCATGCCGAAACCGCTTATCCGTTATTCATTGGGTGCGGGCATTACGACCGAAGCGGATATTTGGAAAATAAAAGACTATAAAAATTACGCGAGGCAAAGCTGTATTTTTTCTGCTTTGAAAAGCTTTATCGATATTCAAAAACCGAGCATTCCCGGAATTGCGGAACTCTTGCAAAGGGCGGAAGAGGATGCCGTTCAGGGAATCATCGTCTCGTTTATACAAACCTGTCCGATTGCCGAAGGCGCGGCTGTTTTTGATATTTTGGCGGAATCGTTTGCCGTTAAAACATTGGTCGAGGCCGTCGTTTCCGAATACGGAACCGAAAAGAGCGGGCGGCTCGCCGAGCTCGTTTGCGGTGCACGGTGCCTTGCGCCTAAACGCGGGGCGATTCGCCGCGTCGGTTTTTTTTATCACAGGATGTACAACGGCGGCGTCGAACGCGTCCTGTCCGAACTGATCCCGCTGTTTTTGCAGTGGGGATACGAAACCGCCCTGTTTATCGAGGAGGAGAGCGCGCTCGATTACGCCCTTCCGCCCGCCTGCCGCAAATATAAGATCCCGTCGTCCAAATATATCGATCGCTCGCAGTATCGCGCGCACGCCGAGGGGCTTTTGCGCGCATTGAAAGAGTCCGGCTGCGACGTGCTGCTGTATCAGGCGACGATGTCGCCCTGGTTTTTATACGACATGCTGCTCGCCAAAGCGGCTGGCGTCTTCGTCGTCGGAACGATGCACGAACTCGTTTCGCTGCCGCTCATCCGCGATTCCGAAAGGGGGATATTCGCGGTGAGGCAGCGGGTCATGAAACTGGCGGACGGAGTCCAAACGCTCGTGCGGAGCGACGCGGCTTATCTTCGCGCGATCGGCTGCAATGCGCGGTATATCTCCAATCCGGTCAGCGCCGCTGTTCCGGCGGGCGAGCCTTCGGGGCAAAACGTCGTTTGGGTCGGCCGGCTTGAAGAAAAACAGAAGCGCCCCGAACATGCGATCCGGATCATGGAAAAGGTCGTGCGCGTTTTGCCGCGCGCGCACCTGTATATCGTCGGCACCGCAGAGTGCGAAGAGGAAAACGCGCGCTACCGTTCGCTGATCCGCGCGCGCAAGCTGGAAGCGAACATTACCATGTGCGGATTTTGCAAAGACCCGGGCGAGTTTTACCGCAAGAGCAGGCTGCTGCTGATGACGTCTGCGTACGAAACGTGGGGGATGGTGCTGTGCGAAGCGATGTGCAGGGGCTTGCCCGTCGTCTGTTACGAGATGCCGTATCTCGAAACTCTGCGCGATAATCGCGGCTGCGTCTGCGTGGAACAGGAAAGCATCGCGCAGGCGGCCGATGCCGTCGTGCGGATTTTAAAGGATGAAACGCTCTGGAAACAGCTTTCCGAAGCGTCTGCCGAAAAGGGGGCGGAACTCGCGGCGGCAGATCTTTGCGGAGCGTGGGGCAAACTGTTTCAAAGCCTCCGCGAGCCGCGGGAGCGGACAAACGAAAATCTGCGCTGCGGTTTGGAAACTTTTTTAAATTTTTACGACATAGGCAGGAGCGGAAACGTATGCGAAAACAGTATTTCGGGGAGCCCCCCGCCGCGGCAGCCGCTCTTTAAAAAGGCGGCGCTCTATTGGGTAGAAAACGGAACTTTTGCATTGATCCGGCGGGGCATGCTGTATATCTACCGAAAATTCCGCAAAAAGTAAGATCCGCTCGTCTCTATGGAAAGGCGCTGCGCGTTCCGTCGGAACGCGCAGCGCCTTTTTGATCTTTTCACGGCAGGCCGTGCCGCATAAGCCGGGGCCGCTATTGCCGTGCGATTTTAACGCATTCCCCCGTCTCCGCGTCCTGGTACATCATCCAGTACCCCTTGCCGTTCACGTCGAACAGCGAAAGGGGCAAATACGAGCAGTACCCCTTCAGCGCCTGCGGCGGTTCGCCGCGGCTATCGGCGGGCACGCCGTAACATATGTATTTGGGCCGCTTTTCGTCGCAGATCACGCCCACGGTATAATATTTGTTGCGCGCAAAGGTAACCCGCACCCATTTCGAAAGGGGGATGCTCTTTTCCAGCTCTTCCTCTTTCGGGTGCGCTTCGAACAGCGCGTCCAGCTCCTTTTTCACTTGATCGTAATAGCAAGCTCGCGCATCCGTTCCGCCGCTTTCTGCGCCCGCGAATCGGAATAGGCTTTGAGCATCTTCATCTTCTCCAGCGAGGTCTTCGCCGCCGCCTTCCTTTCGTCCTTCATGGATTTCGCGATTTTCATTTTTTTCCTCCGCCGTCTCTTTTTCGAATTCATAATAGTTTTCCGTCGCCACCAGCTCGTCGTCGTACGGCTCCGCGGCGTTTTCCGCCTGCGGCGCGGCGCTCGTCGGTTCTTCCGCGGCGGGCAGGGGCGCTTCCTCCGCTTTCGGCGGCTGCGATTCGTCCAAAAGCGCGCACAGTTTTTTCAGATCGTACGTCTTGTCGCCGCATTTGCCGAAGGCGACGGGCGTAACCTTTCCGCTCACAAAGCACACGGCGCAGCAAAAGCCGGAAGAAATGTCCGCATCGCTCGCCCGCTTTACGGTGCATCCCGCAGGGGAGGGCACGTCGAAAATTTCCGTGCGCCCGTTCTCGTCGCACAGCACGCAGCGGTACCGCCCCGCCGAGAGGGGGGCAAACCCGATCAGCGCGAGCGAAAGCGTCAGCCGCTCGGCGTATTTTTCGGCGGTCAGCAGGGCAGAAACCTTTTTGCCGTCCGCCGCAAAGCCGGAAGCGAGTTGTTTTAAAATGCAAAGTTTTTTAACGTAGTTCATGGCGTCCGCGGCCCGTCTCCTTCTTTTCTCGCGCGCCCGCGCGGGCCGTTTCGGGCGTCGCAACTGTATTATAAAATATGCCGCGCGCATGAATTTATTCATTTTTGGCTTTTTTTGCCGCGTTTTGCCGAAAACTCCGCCGCGATTCGCAGGAAAAAGCCGCCTCAAAAAAGTTTACTTTTTTTTAAAAAAGGGGTATAATGTCGGTACGGGTTAAAAAGAAGCCCATAACAGCGTAAAAATTCTTCGAAAAGGAGACCGAATATCATGGCAATGACCGAAAACAAAAAGGTGCTCGCTTTCATCGACGAAAGCGCCGCCCTGTGCAATCCGGATAAAATCGTCTGGATCGACGGCAGCAAAGAGCAGCGCGACGCGCTCCGCGCCGAAGCCTGCGCTTCGGGCGAGCTGATCAAGCTCAACGAGGACCTCCTCCCCGAATGCTATCTGCACCGCACCGCCGTCAACGACGTCGCGCGCGTAGAGGACCGCACGTTCATCTGCTGCCGCGATAAAAACGACGCCGGCCCCATCAACAACTGGATGGACCCGAAAGAAGCGTACAAAATGGCGGGAGACATCTTCAAAGGCTCGATGAAGGGCAGGACGATGTACGTCATCCCCTATTCGATGGGCATTGTCGGCAGCGAATTTTCGAAAATCGGCATCGAACTGACGGACAGCATTTACGTCGTTCTGAATATGGAGATCATGACGCGCGTCGGCACCGACGTTTTGGAAGCGCTCGGCAAAGACGGCGACTTCGTAAAGGGCCTGCACTCCAAGTGCGAGCTCGACGAGAGCAAGCGCTACATCCTGCACTTCCCCGAAGATAACACCATCTGGTCGTGCAACAGCGGCTACGGCGGCAACGTTCTCCTCGGCAAAAAGTGCTTTGCTCTGCGCATCGCGTCCTACCTCGGCAAAAACGAGGGCTGGATGGCGGAGCACATGCTCATTCTGGGCTTCGAAAAGCCGGACGGCGAAGTCAAGTACGTGGCGGCGGCGTTCCCGTCCGCCTGCGGCAAAACCAACCTCGCCATGCTCATCCCGCCCGAAAGCTACCGCAAAAAGGGCTATAAAATTTGGTGCGTGGGCGACGATATCGCCTGGATCCGCGTCGGCGCGGACGGCAGGCTGTGGGCGATGAACCCCGAAAACGGCTTCTTCGGCGTAGCGCCGGGCACGAACGAAAAGTCCAACCCCAACGCGCTGCACACCACGCAGAAGGGCACCATTTTCACCAACGTCGTGCACAATCTGGATAACAACACCGTTTGGTGGGAAGGTTTGGATAAGAACCCTCCCAAAAACGCGGTCGACTGGAAGGGCAACCCTTGGGACGACGCGGCGAAGGCCGCCGGCGTCAAGGGCGCGCACCCGAACAGCCGCTTTACCGCTCCCGCCAAGAACTGCCCCTGCATCAGCAAGGAGTTCGATAACCCGAAGGGCGTTCCTCTGTCCGCCATCGTATTCGGCGGCAGAAGGGCGAAAACGGCCCCGCTGGTGTACCAGAGCAAGAGCTGGAACAACGGCGTGTTCGTAGGCTCCATCATGGCCAGCGAAACGACGGCCGCCGCAACCGGCGCCGTGGGCGTCGTACGCCGCGACCCGATG
>CALVXE010000042.1 GCA_944368795.1 uncultured Clostridia bacterium
GTCGTTCCAGTCGAGGTTCTCACCGCCGTACCGCTCGAGCGAACTCACGAGCCCCGGCCGAACGTTAAAGCGGACGGAAGCGTCCTCCCCGACGGCGGAAGCGTCCGTCAGCGTCATGGGAGCGGGCCCTACAAAACTCAGTTTCCCGATAAAAACGGCGGGCAGGCAAGGGTAAAATTTCATGCCGCACGCCTTTAAGATCTTTCCCATCGCCGTAACGCGCTGGCGTTCGGGCAGCAGATTCCCCTCCGCGTCGCGCCGATTCCGCTCCGTCGCAAACACGGTCATGCGGATCACTTTTCCCTTTTTCCCCGCAAATTCCGCCGATTCGAATAGGGCGGGGTATGCGTTCTGCGATTTGTTGTAAATCGCGTCCGCGATCAGAGCGATCAAAAAGAAAGGCAAAAACACGGCCATGAACACGATCGAAAACAAAATGTCCAGCGCCCGTTTGAACAGCCAGCGGTAGTTCAGGGCAATGATCAGCACCAGAACCGCGATATCGATCAGGATAAAAATCGTCATTCCCCACCAGGTTCCCAAAAAATCGGAAAGCGAGGATGCAAGCGTCGCATTCATCGAATGTATCTCCGAAAAAAATCTTTTATTGCAAATCTATTATACCACAGCAAAGCGCGGAAGGCAATCCTTTCAAAGGCCTATCCGAGCTCTTCTTCCTCCGCCTCTTCTTCCGGCGCTTCCCGAAAGCGTTCGCAAATGCCTTCGACGGCGGCAAGCACTTCTTCTCTCCCCCGCTTCGTCAACGAAGATACGGCGATCACGTTGCCTTCGCCCGTACGGAAGGCGGCGGCCACCCTGCGCGCCGCGTCTTTCACCCGCGTCTTGGCGAGCTTGTCCGCCTTCGTCGCGATCACGGTAAAAGGCGTCCTCGTCCCGTACAAAAATTCGATCATCGTCTTATCGTCCGCCGTCGGCTCGTGGCGGATATCCGCCAGCGCAAACACATGCGCCACCGCTCCGCAGGCAAAAAAGTCGTCCAGAAGCTTTGCCCAGCGCAGTTTTTCTCCTTTCGGCACCCGCGCATACCCGTAGCCCGGAAGGTCGGCAAGGAGAAATTCGCCGAAATCGAAATAATTCACGAGCCTGGTCCTTCCCGGCTCCGCCGAGGTGCGCGCAAGTTTGGCGCGCCCGGCGAGCATATTGATGAACGAACTCTTCCCGACGTTGGATTTTCCGCACACCGCGATCAGCGGCTTATCGGGCACTACGAACCCCTTTCGGTCCGACGCGGAAGTAACGAACCGCGCTTCCTTGATCACCATGCCGCCCTCACAGTCCCGCAATGGCGTTGCGGAACACCGAATCCGCCTCCGCCACGGGAATAAAGTTGAGGTCTTCCCGCACGTTTTCGGGTATTTCTTCCTCATCCTTCTCGTTGTCTTTGGGAATGATGATGTTTTTGATGCCGATGCGGTGCGCGGCCAAAGCCTTTTCCTTCAGCCCCCCGATGGGCAGCACCTTTCCCCGCAATGTGATCTCGCCCGTCATGGCGATATCTTTGCGCACCGGTTTATGGGTAAATGCCGACAGGATCGCCGTCGCCATCGTGATGCCCGCGCTCGGCCCGTCTTTGGGCGTAGCCCCCTCCGGCACGTGGATATGGATATCCGTCTCGCCGAACGTTTCGGCGGGTATGCCGTACTTGTCGGCGTTCGCACGGATATAGCTGATGGCCGCGCGCGCCGATTCTTTCATGACGTCGCCCAATTTGCCCGTAAGCAGGATCTCTCCCTTGCCGGGCATGGTCGAAACTTCGATGGTCAGGGTCGTCCCGCCGACGCTCGTCCAGGCAAGCCCCGTCGCGGCCCCCACTTCGTTTCCGTCGAGGTGCGCGGCGTCCCCGCTGTACTTTTTCACGCCGAGAAGGCTTTCCAGATTGTCCGCCGTAACCGTCTGCTTCTCGATGTCCCTGTTTTCCGCATAACGCACCGCGATTTTTCGGCACACGGAACCGATCTGCCGTTCCAGATTGCGCACGCCCGCCTCCATCGTATATCCTTCGATGATCGCCGTAAGCGCGTCGTCGGTAATGTCAAGTATATCCTCTTTCAGGCCGTTTTCCTTTATCTTCTTCGGCACGAGGTAACGCTTTGCGATCTCCCGCTTTTCATCCAGCGTATAGCCGTTCAGCTCGATCAGCTCCATGCGGTCCAGCAAGGGCGCGGGAATGGTCTCGACGGTATTCGCCGTCGTTATGAACAGCACCTTCGAAAGGTCGTACGGCACTTCCAAAAAGCGGTCGCGGAAAGTCGCGTTCTGTTCGGGGTCGAGCACCTCCAGCAGGGCGCTCGCGGGGTCGCCGCGCATATCCGAAGAGACCTTGTCGATCTCGTCCAGCAAAAACACGGGATTGACCGACCCGACCTGCTTCATCGCGTAAATGATGCGCCCGGGCATCGCGCCGACGTAGGTGCGCCTGTGGCCGCGGATCTCCGCCTCATCCTTCACCCCGCCCAGGCTCATGCGCACGAACTTTCTTCCGAGCGCGCGCGCGACCGACTTCGCGATCGAAGTCTTGCCCACGCCCGGCGGCCCGACGAAGCACAAAATCGGCGCGTTCATGCTTTTCGTCAGCTGCAAAACGGCGAGGTATTCGGTAATGCGCGTCTTCACTTTCTCCAAACCGTAATGATCCTCGTCGAGGATCTTCTGCGCGTCCGCCAGGTTTTCGGTGTCCTTCGTCTCCTCCGTCCAGGGCAGTTCGATCAGCCAGTCCAGATAATTGCGGATCACCGTGTATTCGGGGGAAGAGGGCGGCATCTTATCCGTGCGCGCGATCTCTTTGAGCGCCTTCTCCTCGATCTCGGCGGGCATGTGCTTGGCCTTGATCTGCTCCGTCAGAGTGTCGCGTTCCTCCTCGTCGTCCCCCAATTCCGTATGGATGGCCTTCAGCTGTTCGCGCAGAAAATATTCCTTTTGGTTTTTATCGATGTTCTGCCGCACGGCAGCGCTGATCTTTTTCTCCAGTTTGGCGATCTCCAGCTCGTCGTTCAGGCAGCGTTCGAACAGTTTCAGCCTCTCCACGACGTTCGCCGTTTCCAAAATCTTCTGTTTCACGTCTTCCTTGATATGCAGCATGGAAAGCGCGTTCCCGATGTACGCGTCGGGGTCGGTAAATTTTTCGAGGTTGGCAGCGCCGTCCTTGGGGAAGCGCATGTCGCTCGCCTGAATGTCCCGCATCACGTCCTGCGCGGTGCGGAAATACGCCTCCTCCAGCACGGGATCCCCGTGCACGGCCTTCAGTTCGGCGACGTTTGCGTACAGGCACCCGTCCTCCTCGTAGATCTCCTCCGCCTTCGCGCGGTAAAGCCCCTCCACCGTAACGCGGAGGTTGTTCGAAGGAAGTTTCGCGATCTGTTTGATCTTGACCGCCGTTCCCACGGCGCAGATATCGTCGGGGCCTATCTCATTTTTCGATGCGTCCCGCTGCAAGCTCACGAACAGCGTCATTTCCCGCTCCGAAGCGCGCGAAATCGCCGTCAGAGAGATCAGTCTCCCCGCGTCGAACGCGTTTACCGTATCCGGGAATATGACCTTGCCGCGCAGCGCGACGACGGGATAATTGACAATTTTTTTCGTTCTCGGCATAATTTTCCTCTGTCTTTTCGGAAAGTCGGCTTTCCGCCTTCCGATTCAGTATTCAGTATATCACAAACGCGCAAAATTTACAAGTCTATTTTCCATATTCTGCGCTTTCCCGTAATTTCCGCGCCTCTCTCACCCGCCTTCCGCCTTTTTTTCGCACATCCGCCCGAAACCGGGCCGCCCGCGCCTGCGCCCGGGCTTTCCCCTCCGAACGCCCGCGCAGCGCTTACCCGGCGTCTCCGCCCGTTCCTCTTCGCCCTTGCGGGAACGCCCGCCGATTCCCCTTCCCGGCAAAAACCGCTGTTTTTCGGGACCGATGCTTTTTTGAAGCCTTTCCCCCGATGCCGCGGAGCGTTCCTGCCCAAGCGCCGCAAAAGCGGCGCCGGGCCGCGAAAACCGCGCCGACGCCGCTCTGTTTCTCTTTTTGCTCTGTTTCTCTTTGCTCTGTTTTTTGCGAACTTCTTTGCATTTTCTCTGCCGCTCGGCAAAGTTTCCCCGCAGCCCGAACGAACGGCCCCCAAAGCCCGAAAGCTCCCTTACGCGGGGTCGAACTGCGAATTGTAGAGATCCGCGTAAAATCCGTTCTTTGCCAGGAGTTCTTCGTGGTTCCCCTTTTCGATGATGTCGCCGTCCTTCATCACCAGGATGAGGTCCGCATTCTTGATCGTCGAAAGGCGGTGCGCGATGATAAAGGAAGTGCGCCCGACCGTCAGTTTATCCATCGCCCGCTGGATCAGTTCTTCCGTGCGGGTATCGACCGAGCTCGTCGCCTCGTCCAGAATCAGCATGGGCGCGTTCTCGATCATCGCGCGCGCAATGGTAACGAGCTGTTTCTGCCCCGCGGAAAGGTTGGCCTTGTCGTCCAGCACGGTATCATATCCTTTGGGAAGCGTTTGGATAAAATGGTGCAGCCCCACCGCCTTACAGGCGCGCACGACTTCTTCGTCCGTAACGTTTTCCTTGCTGTAAACCACGTTTTCGCGGATCGTCCCGTCGAACAGCCAGGTATCCTGCAAAACCATGCAGAACAGGTCGTGCACGTTTTCGCGCGTCAGTTCGCTCGTCGGTATCCCGTCGATTTTGATGCTGCCGCCGTCCAGTTCATAGAAGCGCATCAGAAGGTTCACCATCGTCGTCTTGCCCGCGCCCGTAGGCCCGACGATCGCGATCTTCTGCCCCGCTTTCGCCACGGCGGAAAAATCGTGAATGATGATCCTGTCCGGATCGTATCCGAAGCGCACATGCTCGAACGCGACGTCCCCCTTCACTTGCGAAACGGGCAGAGACCGCGTCTTGCCGCTCTCGTCGGAAAGCTCCTTTTCTTCCAGGAATTCGAATACCCGTTCGCTGGCGGCCGCGGCGGACTGCATGCTTGTAAACGCCTGCGCCAACTGCGAAAGCGGCGACGTAAACAGGCGCACGTACAGCGTAAAGGCAATGATGACGCCGTAATTGGCAATATTCCCGTTCACGAGCAGCGCCGCACCGACGACGCAGACCGCCACATAGCCGAGGTTTCCGACGAAGCTCATGAGCGGCATCATCAGGCCGGAAAAGAACTGCGACTTCCACGCGCTCGCATACAGTTTATAGTTGATATCGTTAAAAGTGTGCTTTACCTTATTTTCCGCGTTGTAGGCTTTCACGACGTTGTGCCCCGCGTACGTCTCTTCGATATGTCCGTTGATATCGCCGAGGAACCTCTGCTGGCGCGCAAAATATTTCTGGGATTTCCCCATTATGAGGAACATCACGATGAATCCGACCAAGCTCGCCGCAATCGCCGTAAACGCCATGATCCAGTTGGTGACGAACATCATGATCACGCTTCCGAACAGCATTACCAGCGCCGTTACGAAGGTGGTAACGGACTGGTTCAGCGTCTGCCCGATGGTGTCCACGTCGTTGGTAACGCGCGAAAGGACGTCGCCGATGGAATGCGAATCGAAATATTTCAGGGGCAGAACGTTGATCTTCTTCGAAATGGCGGAACGCAGGTCGCGCGAATTTTTCTGCGTTACCGTGGCCATGATCAGCCCCTGGATATACGAGCAGATCAAGCCCGCTCCATAGATCGCGACGAGAAAGATGCAGAGCTGCATCACCCTCGCCATATCCATGTCGTACAATCCCGGGATGCCGTCCCGGATAAAAGCCTCCTGGATCACGTCCGTCAGATCGCTCAAAATGTTCGGACCGAGCAGATTGAGCACGGTCCCCGCCACCGCAAAAACGAGGGCGACGATCATCAGCGCGAGATACGGCCGGATAAACGCGAGCAATTTCCCCATGGCTTTTTTAAAATTTTTGGGTGTCTCCGCTATACGCGGGCCATGCCCAGCAGGGCCGCGGCGCGGCTGCCTTGCGGAACTGTTTTCACTCATGCCCGTTCACCTCCCCGCATCGAATTTTCCAGCTCTTCTTTCGAAAGCTGCGAATAGGCGATCTCCCTGTAAACTTCGCAAGTCTGCATCAGCTCGTCGTGCGTCCCTTTGCCCACGACGTTTCCCTCGTCCAATACGATGATGAGGTCGGCGTCGCGGATCGTCCCGATGCGCTGGGCCACGATCAGCGAAGTGGCTTCGCCCGTCTCCTCCTTCAGCGCCGTGCGCAAAAGCCGATCCGTCTTATAGTCCAGCGCCGAAAACGAATCGTCGAAAATATAGATTTCCGGCTCGCGGCACACGGCCCTCGCGATGGCCAGCCGCTGTTTCTGCCCGCCCGAAAAATTCGTCCCTCCCTGCGCCACGTGCGCGCGGTAGGTATCCTCTTTCTGTTCGATAAATTCGCTGCCCTGCGCCACGCGCACGGCCTCTTTTACGTCTTCGAGCGTAAACTCTTTGCCGCTCTTCTCCCCGTAGGCGACGTTGCTCTCCACCGTTCCCGAAAACATCACCGCCCGCTGCGGCACATACCCGATCTTGTCGTGCAGGGCGGCGAGCGTGTAATCCTTCACGTTGACGCCGTCCACGAGCACTTCTCCCTCCGAAGCGTCGTAAAAGCGCGGCACAAGGTTGATCGCGGTCGATTTGCCGCTTCCCGTCGAGCCGATAAACGCCACCGTCTGCCCCTTCTCCGCCTTAAAGCTGACGTTGTGCAGCACATATTCGCTCGCGTCGGGATAGCGGAAAGAAACGTTTTTAAACTCCACGGTGCCGACGGGCGCCCCCTCGGGCGAAGCCGTCAAAGTTCCGTCCTTGATGCTCGATTCCGTTTCGAGCACCTCGTTAATGCGCCGGACCGAAACGAGCGCGCGCGGCAAAATGATAAAAATCATCGCCATCATCATGAACGCCATCACGACCTGCATGGCATACCCGGAAAAGGCGGCCATCTGCCCGAACAGCTCCGAGCGCTGCAAAACCGTCTCCTCCGCCCCGATCAGATAAGCGCCGATCCAATAGATGGCGAGCGTCAGTCCGCTCATGATCATCGTCATCACCGGTGAAAGGATCGCCATCGCGCGCGAAGTAAACAGCTGCGTTTTCGTCAGATCTTCATTCGCGCCCGCGAATTTCCTCTCCTGGTACTCTTCGGCGTTGTACGCGCGCACAACGCGCACGCCCGTCAGATTTTCGCGCGTAACGCTGTTGAGATTATCCGTCATCTTCTGCACTTTTTTAAATTTCGGGAATACGGCTACCAGTATGAACAGCATCATCAGCACCATCACGATCACGGCGCCCGCCGTCGCGACCGACCACTGCCAATTTCTCCCCAAAATTTTCACGATCGCCCAAACCGCCAAAATCGGCGCCTTGATGACGATCTGCAGTCCCATCGCAATGACCATCTGCACCTGCGTGATATCGTTCGTCGTGCGCGTAATGAGCGATGCCGTGGAAAATTTATTGATCTCCTCCATCGAAAAACTCTCCACCCTGTCGAACACTTTGCCGCGCAGCCGGAAGGCGACCGCCGCCGCAATGCGCGCGGCAAAAAAGCCGACGACGACCGAGCTCAGCGCACTGCCGAGCGCGCAGGCAAGCATCAGCCCGCCGTTTTTCCATATCTCCCCCATATTCGCCGCGTCGCCGAGAACGGCGAGGCTGGTAATTTCCGACATATAATCGGGCATGGTCAGATCCAGCCACACCTGCAGTACGATGAACCCTACGGCAAGCAGCGCGTACAGCCATTCCCTCCATTTCAATGTCTTTAATACTTTCAGCATTCTGTATCTCCTGAAAAAAGATTTATCGTGTAATTTTCGAAAATTATAGCACGCGCGCTCTCGCTTGTCAAACATTTCATATATATTAAATTTAAATGTTTATGAAAGTTTAGCGAAATTCATTGACAAGCAAATCCCGAAACGCTATAATGTATGTTGTTTCAAGGAGATAATTCGATATGGATCAAAAAAAAGCCGAAACGCTGGCGCGGCTGATCTTTCAGACGGCGCCTCCGTTCCGCCGAAATTATATCAAACCGCAGCAAAAAATGCCGCCCTTGCTTCCGAAGGTTCCCCACCATCACTTATTCTGCCTCATTATCCTCAAACAGAGCGAACGGGAAAGCATGAGCTCTCTGGCAAAAAAGCTGGGCGTTTCCAACCAACAGCTTACGCGCATCGTGTCCGAACTGGTCGAAAACGGGTATGCCGAACGCTCCGCCGACGAAACAAACCGGCGCGTCGTCTGTATTTCCGCCACCGAAAAGGGCAAAAAGCTCCTCGATCTGTTTTTCCGCTTCGCCTGCCGGCACATCCAAACGCACTTTTCTTCCCTCAGCGACGAAGAAGTCGACTCTTTTATTTATCATTTATCCGAGATCGTAAAATTATTCGATAAACTCGAACGTTAAAAATCGGCCCCGAAACGGCGGCCGATTTTTTGTTTGCAGCAATAATGTTTATTTACAGTTTTAACGTTTTTTGCGGGCGCGCTCCTTCCCTTTCGGTCCGTTTTTTCAAACGCCGCGCACATTCCGGCGCCCGCTCTCCCCGCGTTCAGTTCCTCGAACACTTTTCCGCGTCGATCGCGAGCGTGAACATCAGAACGAGCAGCGCGTCGGCAGGGTCGGCGATATCCAGCACATAGGTATCCGTCCAATGCAGCAGTTCTTTTCCGATTTTCGCAACGGTGCGCCCCTGCGCGTCCGCAATGCTGTAATCCCATTCAAAAATATTTCCGCGCACGTCCCAGCCGTTGCATTCAAAAACATAGCGCGGCTTGAACCACGTCCACTTCTTGCGAACACACCCCATATAGCGGCTGCCGACATACAGTTCGAATTTGGGAAGCCAGGTAAGCACTTTTTCCTTCACCGTTCCCGCAAACGCACCCGAAGCATCGAAAACGCGCAGGCAATGCCCCCACGAAAGCTGCCCCTTTACGGTATAGGCCACCCGTCCGTCTTCATAATAAATATCGTAGCTGTCAAACCACGAAAAAAATCGCTGTTTGAACAACAGTTTCATAAATTTTTCTCCTTTTGCGCAAAGTACGGGCCTAGACCGCACCCCGTTTCGTGCGTAACGACATACGTCCATTCGAAATTTTTGCCGACGACGAACACCTCCGCCTCGCCGATAAGGTCGAGGCTCTTCAAATCGGGCGGGCATTTTCGGAAAAAATATTCGATCTTTTTGCCACCGCCGTTGAAAGAATCTTCCTTCGCGATGAACGCGCCCGTTTTATCCGCTTTGTCGAAGGCGGCGGACGCCGCTTCGTGTTCCAGATGCTTCGCATCGCCCCAAGTAAAAACGTGCCACAAATAACAGCCGGGCGCATCGACGCGCTCCGCCATCACCCCGGCGGAAACGCCTGCGGCAAACGCGCGTTTCCATCTGCTTATAAATTCCGCACCGTCCATTCCTTCAAAGGATCTTTTCCGTTTTTCCGAAAGCTCTTTTGAACGCATATTCTCCCCTCTTGCGGCTGCGCGCGAGTCGTGCCATGCGGTTTTATTATCACAAAAACCCCGCTCGCTTTGCTCCCTGCGATTTTCCGTGAGTATAAGAATATGCGCGCGGCAAAACCACGCTTTTGCCTAAGCGCACCCCGTTTGCCGCATACATACGGCTCTCGCAGGATAGGTAAAGCCGCTCGATTATAGAAAATATACGTGTCCCTAAATCATCGAGCGGCGAGGAAAACTCAGAACGTCGCGCCGCTTGCAGAGCGGTGCGCGTCTGGGTTGTCCTTAAAATCTCGGCTTTTTGTTTCATCCGCTTGAAACAAAAAGTGAGGGCCCTATCAAAACTCAAACTTCGTATCCCGCGAAAACAGCCGCGCGATCCTGTCCATGCACAATTTTTTCCATTCGGCGCCCGACTGCGGTTTTTCCGAAAAGCAGACGTCGTACACCGCCTCGGTGATCGGCAGTTCCACGCCGTATCGGTTCCCGAGCCTTTTCATGGCCGCCGCCGTGGTAACGCCTTCGGCGAGCTTTTCGAATTTCTGCCCCTTTACCAGCATCTCTCCGTACATGCGGTTGTGCGAATGGTGCGAAAACAGCGTGGTTTCGTAGTCCCCCAAGTGCGCCAGACCGTACGCCGAAAGCTCGTTCCCGCCGAGCGCCTTGATCAGCCGCGCCACTTCGCGCGCCCCGCGCGACATCAAAGGGCCCTTCAGCGTCGAAACGCCGCCGCCGTCCAAAATCCCCGCGGCGATCCCCATCACGTTCTTTGCCGCCGCTCCGATCTCCGTCCCGATAATGTCGTTCCCGTAATAAAAGCGGATAAGTTCGCTTTTAAAGTCGTCCGCGAGCGCTTTTTTCAGCGCCACGCTGCGGCTGTCGATCACCATGCAGTTCGGGATGCCCGCCGTAAAATCCTGAATATGCCCCGGGCCTACCCATACCGCGATCTTTTCGGGCGAAATGCCCGCTTCGATCAAAATTTCGGAAAGCCGCTCGCCCGTTTCCACCTCGATCCCCTTCATGCAGAGGACGAAAATTTTATCCGAAACGTCGGCGCACTCCTGAATGCGGCGGATAAATCCGCGCAGTCCCTGCGAAGAGATGGAAATGATCACGATCTCCGCCCGCTCGACCGCCGCCTTTAAATCGCAGGTAAGCACGATGCGCTTATCCAGCGTAACATATTCGTTTTTGCCCGTATTTTTCAGGACCTCGTACGAATAATCCCCCTCCGGTCCCCACGAATATACCTCTTTTCCCTTTTTTGTGGCGAGATACCAGGCAATAAACGAGCCCCAGCGCCCGCATCCCAATACGGATATTTTATTCAACTCATTCCTCCCATCGCGGCTGTGCCGCCTTTGTTCACGAAAATCTCGCCGCGTTGCGATTTTCCGTGAATATATTCGTTATAATAAATACTCGCAAGAGCAAAAACGCGTTTTTTTGCTCTCGCACTCAATTCGGCAATCCTTTGCCTTACGGAAAGGGTGAATGCGCCGCGCGTGTTATGGCGAGCCCTTGAAAAACGCGGCGCTGAGGGAAAAACCGATCGGGTTTCCCTTCAAAATCACGAAATTTTCTTTTGTCGGCTCTAAAGAAAATTTGTGAACCCTTTTACATCTCTTTTCTTTCCACAAACGCGCGCGATAGTGTAACGTCGTCGGTATAT
>CALVXE010000043.1 GCA_944368795.1 uncultured Clostridia bacterium
CGGGATTGATGGTAACGACGACTGCGTTTTTCAGCGCGTCGAACGCCATGGTGATTTCCGTCGTGCGGTATTTCCCGAACTGGTAGCCGTCCGTCGTAACGTCGTCTTCATAGAGGGTCGTGGAGGCGGAGAAGTTCCTGGAAGGGTATACGTCAAGGGCCATTTTGCTCCAGTTGCCTGCACTCGTGTTGACCATATTCTGCGCGAGCGTGATGAGCGCGCCCTCGCGGACATAGACGGGGGATGTTTCCAGAGGATGGGTAACGGTATAGGTCGCAGGACCTACAAAGCGTTCGCCCGTCCAGACGTCGATCCACGTGCCTTCGGGGAAGAATACCGTGCGCGAATTGTAGCAGACGGATGCGCCCGGCGCGCGCTGTTCTACATAATACATGTAGGCGTGTGCGTTGTACCCGTCTTCGGAATACCGCACTTCGATGGAATGCGTGCTGTTCGCCGCAAATGTTTCGGTCGTGAGATATACGTCGTATTGGCCGTTGCTGTCGAGCGCTTTCTGGCCGTCGATATATACGACGATGTCGTCGTCCGCAAAGAATGAGAGGGATGCAGGCTGATCGCCGATCGTAACGTAACCCGTCCACTTGATTGAGAACTGGTCATTGGGGAGACCGGAAGGAGCGCCTGAGCCCCAATCGAAATTGATATTGGTATCGACCTGCGTGCGCACGGGCGTGCCGCTCCAGGTCATGTTGTCGTAGTATTCGGCTTTCAGCCCTGCCGCCTTTTGGCCGCCGTCCGCATCGTGCGTCAGCATGCTGCCGGGTACGGGAGTATCCGTCGTCGCTTCCGACAGAGGGGCAATAAGCACGTAATCGCCGAGCATGTATTCGTCGTTGCGGGAAGATTCTTCATACTGCGGGTAATTGATATCCAGTCTGCTCATGATGGGAAGGCCGGTATCGTAGTTGTTGCGCGCGAGCGAATAATAGAGGGGCAGCAGGCGGTAGCGCATGTCGACATACGTATGCGTAACTTCTTCCGCCGTATCGCCGTACAGCCAAGGCATGCGGCCGGGCTGGCCGGACATCCCTTTCATGCAGTGCACGCGGCAGATGGTGGAGAGGGCGCCGTACTGCATCCAGCGGGAGTACAGAGAATCGGTAACGAGCTGGTTGTGCCCCCCGAGGTCGGAAGACATATAGGGCAGACCGACTTCGGCGCCGCCGAAGACAGCCGCATAAATTTCTTGAGCAAGAGCGTCGGTATCCGCGCCGATATCGCCCGTCCATTGGATGGAGTAGCGGTGCGCGGAAAGGTCGGAGGCGTACGTCCAGATGCCGTGCTGGCAGCCGTCTACGTTTGCCATGATCAGGGCGCGGTTGGCATATTCCTGCAGGTCTTCTTCGTCTTTGTTCTCTTCCCAGAATTCACTCGTAACCCAATTGTAGGCGTACATGCCGAACGCATATACGGAAATGTCGGGATCGGCCGGGTTGAGCGCGACCGTCCAGTTGCGGTCGTACCACCAGTAATCGACGCCGAGCGAGAGGATCAGGGTAAGATTTTCGTTGCGGTATTCGACTTCGTCTTTGTCAAGCCCGTTGGTCGTGCCGTCCACCGGTTCGGGGTGGTCGTTGAACATGACGTTCACGCCCATTCCGTGTACGACGTCCAAAAAGGCTTCCATATCGGGGAACAGATCGGTATTGATCTCGTAGCCCGTGCCGCCGGTAAAGTTTACGCCGCCTTCGCGCCAGTCGGTATCGATGACGAGGACGTCGATGCTGTAGCCGCGGTCCAGATAGTCTTCGATCTGCTGCAGGGCCGTTTCGGCAGTGTATTCATAATACCGGGAATCCCAGTATCCGAGCATCTGGAGAGAGACCATTTCCGATTTGCCGGTAAGATCGGTATAGTCGGAGCAGAACTGATCGTAGCTTCCGCCGGGCAGGAAAACGAATACGTCCGTGGCGTCGTTGTCAAAGTCCCATCCCTGCAGCGGGTCGTCGCTGTCGGAGATCGAGTAGCCGTAATCGGAGGGGATGATGCGGGGGCTGTCGGTAAAATACCAGCTGCGCAGCTCGTCCGAAGGGCTGGGGATGTAGACGTTGGTATCCGTCATGCCGTCGAATTCCCAAAGCTGATTGTTGGAACCGTCGGTGATGAACACGTCGGCCGCTTCCGCGCCCGAAGGGATATGTACGGTGTACTTGTCGGTAACGATCTGTTTTTCCGTCTCTTTATCGACGACGGTATACCTTACGGAATCCCAATCGTCGCGGTTGGAAACGATGTAGCTTTTGCGGTTCTCGAAGCCCTTGGGCCCTTTCTCCTCGATGCGGACGAGGGTGTCCGAAAGGAGCTGGATGCGAAGGTCGCCTACTTCGACGGCGGAAATCCCTTCGGGCGTCGGATCGTCCGGATCGTTCGGATCGTCGGGGTCCGTCTGGTCGGTGGGATCGTCGGGACCGTCGTTGCTCTGACCGCCGCTGCAGGCAGTAAAGACCATGAGGGCAAAAGCGCTCAAAGCCAAAACGAGCAGAAGCACGGTCAGGATCTTGTGCAGATTCTGTTTCATAATACCTCCCTACTAATATAAAGATAATGATTGCGCAGACCGATTCCATAGACAGGTCTGCGCGCTTTTTTGAAAAAGATGCGTGAGACGATAGGATAAACGCCTGAACATTCGGCGCTCTTTACACTCTCTCACTGCTGCCGCATTCCTTTCCAAGCACTATTATAGATAGAAAGGGGGAGATTGTAAATGAGTAAAAACATAAAAAAAATGAGGATTCGAAGCAAAAACAGCGAAATCAGGCGGCAGAAATCTGTTATTGGCGGCACAGAAAGATTTTGCGCGGCAAAAGAAATCGAGAGCGGCGTCTCGCAATGAGCAAAACGCGCGCGGCATTTTGGTCTCCGTTCCGGATTTTTGAGAGGATCCGCCGAAAACGGCCGATATCCATTCCGGACGGATGAAATTTTGAGCGAGTTAAACAAATTTTGCGCGATTGTTACAAATTCACACTAATACGTTCCTTTTCTACATGGAAATTGCGGCGGGCGTGCCTTAAAATAGAAACGTAAAGGCCGAGGTACGGCCGAAGCGAAAATTAAGGAGGAATCGAATGAAAAAACTCAAAATCTTGGCGGCTTTTGCCGTGTGCTTCGCCATAGCGGCATCGCTGATGGCTTGCGGCAACGACAGTGCACCGGAGGGCTTTACGAGCATCACCTTTTGGGCGGCGGTGGATGAAAATACGGATGCGTATTACAGCGAGCTGGTCGATACGTACAACAACGGTCAGGGGAAAGAGGATTTGGTATATGTGAAATACCAGCCGCGCGGCTCCGACTATTCTTCCAACGTCGGCACGACGCTCAGCAGCAGCCGTGCGCCCGAGGTCATGGTCATCAGCGATAAATATTTTAAAAACTACGCGGCTCAGAATTATTTTACAAACATAGACGAGCTGCTCGCGAACGACGCGCTTACCACGAAGGACGACAGCGGCCAGGCGATTCTCGATCTGAGCGATATCCCTTCCAGATCGGTCGACCGTTTCCGCCTGAACGTCGAAACGAGGGAGGCCGGCACGGGTACGACGCTGTACGGCATACCCAACGGCGATAACCCGACGATCATCTATTATAATACGGCCCTGTTCGATGCGGCGGGCATCAATATGATCTCCGTATTGGAAGAGGATCTGGACGAATACAACCGGGCGAACGGAACTTCGTATATGCCTCACGGCTATGCGGAATATACGGTGGATTCCGCTCCCGCGCAGAACTTGAAGACATCGAAAGATCTCAACGGAGAAACGGTGGTAAAGGTATTCAATGACCTTATCCCCATGAACTGGGAAGAACTGCGCTGCCTGTCGTATTACTTCACGCCTGCGTACAATTCGAAGGCGGGCGGTTCGACGAGCACGTACGGCTTCCTCAACGAATGGTGGTTCTCGTACGGCTGGTCGGTCGGCGGAGACTGCGTCGGCTATGACGAGGCGAAAGGGCAGTACATATTCACGCTGGGAGACGAGAATCCGAATTATCTGGCAGTGAACGACGTTACCGTAAACGGGACCGAGTATAAGGCGGGCGAGATCCTGCTGTATGCCGACCGTACATACGTAGCCGAACAGAATGCGCAGGGCGACTTCATGTCGAGCCTGTACGAACTTCCTTCGCAGTACGAGGCGTTTGCAGAGTTCTGTGCACTGTCGCAGACGAAGGGCGTTTCCGTCGACAATTACGGTAAGGCGGGATACGGCATCAGCCCCAGCCCCAGCACGCTCAACAATCAATCGAAAGTGGCGTACTTCACTTCGGGAAGCGTCGCCATGGTATGCGACGAATACGTGCAGGCGAACACGATCGCCAAATCCACGCTCAAATCGTGGGATGTGGCGCCCCTGTACCAGTACAGGGAATATGTGGGCGGCTCTACGTATACCGATGCAGACGGTGAGGAAAACCTCAAAGTGATCGGCGCGACGTACGACGGCCAAGAATATACCGGCGAACTGGCGACGGCGGAAAGCGGAACGCCGCTGGTAGGGTATCAGGCGGCCTCCTCCCTCTCCAGCTGTTATGTGATCCCCGCCAAGGCGGGCAACCACGAGGCGGCATGGAAATTTATCCAATATGCGGCGAGCGCGGAAGGGCAGGCGATCGTTTCGCAGGGTAATACGCAGATCCCCAACCAGATCTCCTATTCCTTCAGCGACGAATTCTGCAACCGCGAAAGCAACCTGATGGACAATATCCTCGCTTTGAGCGACGCCGCGACGTATACCGATATCGGCGACTGGTCGTATCTGGAAGACGGCGAATGGGTGAACGATTGGGCAAACGTGCTGAATACGGACGTCCGCAACGGCGCGATGAAACTGGATACCTTCTTCCTGCAGGTAACGACGAGTACAAACAACGACCTCAGTTCTTCGCAGTATAAGATCCGCATCACCACGAAATAGGGAAGCGCGGCGGAGCGCTCCGCCGCGGCGCGAAAAATGCGGTGATAAGGAGTGAAAATGGCATATCAAGAAAAAGTCGCCGTTGCGGAAGCGGTCGGGGCGGTTGAGCCCGCTCCGACCGCCCGCCGGCGGAAGAAAATCAATAAGGAAGCGGCGTTCGGCCTGATTACCGTGCTGATCCCGCTGATCGGGTTCGTCGTGTTCAGCGGTTTCCCCATCGTGATATCCTTTATCGTGATGTTCTGCGATATGGATTATTACAATTTGGGGTCGATCGCGTGGAATAACTTTGCGACCTTTCAGAAAGTATTTACGGACGACGTATTTTACAGATCTTTGCTGGTAACCCTTTGGGTCGCGAGCGCACAGTTCGTTTCGCTGGCGATCTCTTTGCTGATGAGCGTGCTTTTGAGCAAGAAGGTGTTCGGGAGCAAAGTGTTTCAGATCTTGTTTTTCGTTCCGTACGTTTGCTCGTCCATCGCCGTTTCCATCATGTGGATGTGGATGTTCAACGATTCCTTCGGCATCATCAACGATCTGCTGGTGCGGATGTTCGGCGAGGGGGCGCGCGTGCAGTGGTTCAACGATCCGTCCGTCTATACGTGGATGATCTTTATCGTTACGGTGTGGCAGGCGCCCGGTTACGGCATCGTCATGTATAAGGCGGCGCTCGGCTCCGTCGACCCCGCGCTGTATGAGGCGGCGCAGATGGACGGCGCGAACGCCTGGACGCAGTTTTATAAGATCACCCTTCCGTCCATCGCGCCGACGACGTTTTATCTCTTGATGGCCGGCGTGATTGCGGGGCTCCTTTCGTTCGATATCCCCAAACTGTTTTCTCCTTTGGATTGGACGGGGGAGGCCGGCCCGGACAATATGGGGCTGACGACGGTGCTATACGTTTACATACGGGGCATGACGTATCACGACATGCCTGCGGCGTCGGTGATGAGCTGGGTGATGTTCGTGATCACGTTCATCGCGTCGTTCATCATGTTCAAGATGCGCAACAGGAAGGAGAGAGAAGCATGAGTGCAACGGAAACGGCGGTTTTGCCCGCAAAACGCAGAAAGAATAAAAAAGTCGTTGCGCTCCGCGCCGTGATCTTTGCGGTCCTGCTTCTGTATACGATTTTTCTTTTCGCGCCTTTTTACGTAACGATCATCACCTCGCTGACGAGCGTGGAGGAGCTGAATTCTTCGGTTTCGTTTATATGGTGGCCGAAAGAAGGGATCACCTTCGATTCGTATAAAACGCTCTTTACGGAAGACCCGTTTATGTATATCACGACGATCCCGTCGCTGATACTCGGGTTTATCAATACGATGTGGATGACTCTCCTCACCGTGTTCGTTTCGCTGTTTGTTTCCGGCTTGGCGGCGTATTCATATTCAAAGCTGCGGTTTAAAGGCCGCGAAAAGCTGTTTATGCTGCAGGTCGCCACGATGATGATCCCCACGGCCGCGATGACGATGCCCTCCTTCCTCTTTTACGATTACCTGGGCTGGACGGGCACGGTGCTGCCGATCATCATCCCCGGACTGTTCGGCGGGGCGTCGACGATCTTTTTCCTGCGCATGTATTTCGACCAAATGTCGAACGATACCATCGAGGCGGCGAAATTGGACGGGCTGGGCGTGTTCAGCATCTATGTAAAGATCATGATCCCGCTCTCGATCCCTGCGTTCGTGGCGCAGTTTATCTTCTCGTTCGTGGGAGGATACAACAATTATATGGGGCCGCTGCTCTACCTGTACGACGACCCGAACATGTGGACGCTGCAGCTCGCGCTCAGCGAACTTACGGGCGTGTTCAGTTCGAATGCCGACAAATGCGCGGCTGCGGTCATAGCCCTGGTGCCGCTGCTTATCTTTTATGCGTGCCTGCAAAAACTCTTCATCGAGGGCATCTCGGTAGGGGCAGGCAAGGAATGATGCCAAAGGACCCGATCCGGACCGCCTGCGGCTTCGGAATATATAAAAAATAAAAAGGGAGGAATTTGTATGAAAATGAAATCGATCGTGCTCGCTCTCGCCGCGGTCATGCTTTCGGCGATTGCCTTTGCCGGCTGCGGAGCGGAGCAGGTACAGTATGCGATCGACTACTACGACAGTACTTCGTACGATCAGGACGGCAACCTGATATATAACGAAAATCTGTTCTACCGCAATGAGCGCGAGGTCGACGCGCCCGACCCGTTCGTTTATTACAACGAAGCGGACGGCTACTACTATTTGTACGGCACGACTTCGGGGAGTATTTCCTTTGAAACGTTCCGCAGCAAGGACCTCACGTCGTGGGAGGCCATGGGCACCGTGTTCAACGCCTCCGATTACGACACGAGCGTGCGCAACGCCGTTTCGAAAGATTCGTGGGCGCCCGAACTCATCTACGACGACACGCTCGAAAAATACGTATTCTTTTTCAGCGCGACGCCCAATTCGACTTCGGCGGAGTTTTTGATGTACGCGGCGGTCGGCGATTCGCCTGCGGGGCCGTTCACACTCGTCGATTTTTCGGAAGAAGGCGTAGGAGACAAATCGAAGGACGTCAACGGGGTTACCTATACCGAGCGCAAGGATTCGGTTACCGTGAGCGGCATCGATTATACGTTTACCGACGACTTCGCGCGCTATCAGTATTTTGACCCCGAACAGTTTGCTTTGGCTTTGGAAAAGGCGGACCCGGGGATGTTCACGATTTACCAGAACAGCGGATATATCCCCGCGATCGACCCGCACCCGTACGTGGACGAAGACGGACAGAAATATATGTATTTCTGCCTCGGCGCGGGCGCCGGCACAAACTACCTCGTAGGCATGAAGGCGGGGGAGACCTGGCTCGACCTCGATTACAGTTCGCTGAAACTGCTTACCATGGCGGGGTATTACGACGTGGAAGGCAATGAAGTGAATCCTGCCGAAGGCGCGAACAACAGCGTCAACGAAGGGCCCACGATGACGAAGCACAACGGCGTGTATTACCTCACCTTCTCCGTAAACGGATATCTTGACCGCAGCTATTCGGTTTTGCAGGCAGTATCCGATTCGCCGCTCGGCCCCTTCCGCAAACTCACCGAAGCGGAAAACGGCGTGCTCCTCTCTACGGACGGTATGGCGATGGATCTCGTTTCGGGACCGGGGCACCATTCGTTCATCCAGAGAGACGGCGAGATGTACATCATCTATCACAAGCACAACAATCCGGAAAAACCTACGGGCGCGCGGCACGTCAACGTCGACCGCATCGAGTGGGTTACGATCACCGATAAGGACGGCGGAACGCTCGACGTAATGTATTGCAACGGGCCTACGACGAATCTGCAGCCGCTGCTCGAATTCGATTCCGAATATGTGAACATTGCAGACAAGGCGGAAATTTCCGCGAGCAATCTCGAGGAGGGCTCGAGCACCGATTATTTGAAAGACGGTCTTCTTTCTATCTATAAGTATGCCGATCAGCCCTTCATCGAGCAGTACGTGAAGGAGACGTATATCACGGGAACTTCGACGATCACGCTGAATTTTGCCGATTATGAGACGGTGCGCGCGATCATGATCTACAATTCCAAGGATATGACCGCCGCATTCCGCGAGATCAAACGCATTGAATTCGACTGCGTCGACGCGAACGGGAACGCGGTAACGTACTTTATCAAAGATCTGCAGTTCGACTGGAAGTACAATAAGTATACAGACAGCGACGAGCTTATCCGCGAAGGCTCGGCGGCCATTGCGGAGTTTAACGAAATGCAGTGCAAAACCATCCGGATCACCATCGAGGTTCCGGAAAAGGGCTGGACGTTCGACGAAAACGGAAATATTATCGACAACCTGGAAGACTACATGATGTTCGAGCATGAAAACAGGGTCGGCCTTTCCGAAATCGTCGTTCTGGGCGCAAGAGATTAAGGAGGGAAAAGTATGAAAAGATCCAAACTGATACTCTGCCTGCTGCTCGCGGTTTGCTTTGTGTGCGCGATATTCGTTGCGTGTTCCACTTCGATCCGCGAAGAGGATCTCGGCGACGAGTATACGTTCATCAATCCCGATGACCCGCATGCGGAAACGGACGCGGGCGTAACCGTGGACGGCAAGCTGACCGAGGAATTCTGGTCGGGCAAAAGGCAGCTGAAAAACATCTATAACGGCGGCGAGGGGGATACCGTTACCGTCGAAAGCACCGCCCATTTCGGAGAAAAGGGGGTGTACCTCGGCATCGAGGTGGAAGACCATAACGTAAATTACAACGAAAACCGCGAAGTTTTTTATAACAGCGGCATGGAGATCTACTTTGCCTCCGGCGACATCAGCAATGCCGTTGACGGCGCATACCGCTTTATCGTGAACGCGGGCGGCGCTACGCTTTTGCAGCGCTATTCCGGCGGTTCGGGAGACGGCTACAGCCCGCAGTTCTTTGCCTGGGATGTAATGCCGTTTGCCGGCATCGAATTGCAGGGCGGCGCCATCGGTTCGGGCAGCTGCACCGGGTATAACGGCGAATTGTTTATTCCCTACGGCGTGTTCGGAGAGACCGCGCCCGACTCGGTCTGGATGAACATCGCACTTCTGCGCGCCTATACTTCGGATGCGTACGATGAAAACCGCACCTGGTACAGCTTCGGCGAAAATGAGATCGGGGCGCAGTGGACGGTTTGTTCCAGCTGGTATGAAATGGACGCGGGCGGACTGGTCGCGCACGACCTTACGATCGAATGCGGCGAGGGCGGAACGGTAACTTCTCCGTACGACTATGTGCTCAACGGCAAGACCGTCCAGCTGACGATCCAACCCAACGAAGGTTACAGGCTGAAGAGCCTTACCGTCAACGGGGCGGACGTTACCGATTCCATAACCGTCGATTCTTCCGGGAATGCCGTGTATACGAGCGGTTCGATCACGCAGGACGTGGCGGTAAAGGCAGAATTCGAGCAGGTTTCGAGCGAAAGCTTTACTCTGAAAGGCGGAATTACGTTCGCCGGCGGAAACAGCGAAGAGCTGTGGGCGGATATCGACCGCGTCGAGCTGTTCTATGCGGGTTCCGTCTATACGGGCAGCGTATCCGCGGACGACGGAACGTACAGCGTAACCGCTCCCGCGGGAACGTATAAACTGCGCCTGTATTCCAAGGCGGGATACCTGATCAAGTCGGTCGACGTATCGCTTACGCAGGATCTCGACAGGAACGTCGAAGTTTCGGCGGACGAATGGGGCGCAGACCGCATCATGTATTTCGCGGATGCGACGCTTATCGGCGGCCGCGAAACCCTCTATTCGGGTACGCTGGAATCGGGTACGTTCGCGTATTCCGCATTCCTCGGCATCGGCAACGGGCATCACTTCATGGATACGCAGTACTGCGTTGTAGACATATTCTTCACTTTCAGCAACGGCACGGAAGTCGATTTGCAGCTGCTGAACTGGAATTACCGCCTCGTTATCAAGAATGCGGCGACGTCGAAAGAGACGAATCTTTCGTCTGCGATCGATACGCTGCAGCGCGCGAACGGCGGCGCATACGTTACCGTATTCTTCAACGAAGAAGGGTACAGCGTATGGATGGACGGCGGCGACGGCACGTTCGCAAAAGTGTTTGAAGAGACGCTCGATCTGGAAGGGGCGAAGCTGATTCAGCTCTCCTGCAAGGGAGCGGACGGTATCGGCGCGGAGCGCCCGTTCGAACATAAGGACGCGCGGCTCGGGCTGAACAAGACGACGATGGAGGGGCTGTACCCGAATATCGTTCCGGAATTTAACGTTTCTTCCGATGCGTGCGAAGTTACGGGTTTGCAGGATTCTTATAAGTACGGCGAAACCGTTACCTTCGAACTCTCTCTCGATCCGGGTTACGAAGCGCTGGTAACGCTGAACGGCAATACGCTTACGGCGAACGAAGGCGAATATTCCTTTACCGCCAGCGTCATGAACAACGTAGAGGTTTCCGTATACAGACCGGGCGATTCCGCAACTCTTACGGGAATTGTAAGTTCCGACTTTGACTTGGAAGGCGCAACTTTGCACCTCGACGGCGACGAAGATTTCCAGACGCAGATCCTTGCCGGAAACGC
>CALVXE010000044.1 GCA_944368795.1 uncultured Clostridia bacterium
CTTTAAACGCAAATTCCACGCCGCCGACGACGACGGTGTCGTCTTCCGCGACGCCGCGCGCGCGCAGTTCTTTGATGACGCCCTTATCCCGCAAAACTTTTTGGAAATACGCCATCGAATCGGGATCGGAAAGAACGACGTTGCGTTCGAGCATGTCCACCAGCCCGCCCGTTACATACCAGACGTTTTCCTCTTCGTCCTTATCGACGGAAAATTCGTTCACGTCCGGCAATTCGTATTCGAATTCGTCGGCGGGGATCGGCTCGGCGGGGGGCAGCGTGTCCAAAACGGCCAGGATCCCTTCGATGAGTTCTTTCGTCCCTTCTCCCGTTACGGCGGTGATGGGAAATTTCGCGTATTTGCGGCATTTGCTTTTAAACTTTTTCAGGTTTTCTTCCGCGCCGTATACGTCGCATTTGTTCAGCGCGACGATCTGCGGAAGAGAGGCCAGCTTTTCGCTGTACTCTTTGAGCTCGGCGTTGATCTGCTTAAAATCTTCGTACGGGTCGCGCCCTTCCGAACCGGAAATGTCGACGACGTGCACGAGCATTCGGGTACGCTCGATGTGGCGCAGGAAATCGTGCCCCAGCCCCGCGCCCGAAGCCGCGCCTTCAATCAGCCCCGGGATATCCGCCGCGACGAACGACCGATCGTAATAGCGAACCACGCCCAAATTGGGCGAAAGCGTGGTGAAATGGTAATTGGCGATCTTGGGCTTTGCGGCGCTGATTTTGGACAGGAGGGTGCTTTTACCCACGTTGGGAAAGCCGATCAGCCCCACGTCCGCGATGACTTTGAGTTCGAGGATGAGTTCGTGCGGCTGCGTTTTTTGACCCTTCTGCGCAAAATGCGGCGCGTGCCGCCGCGCCGTGGTGAAGCGGACGTTGCCCTTGCCGCCGTTCCCGCCCCGCGCGAGCAGCTTCTTTTCGCCGTCGGTGTACACGTCGCAGAGGATCCTGCCCGTTTCGGCGTCGCGCACGACGGTGCCGAGGGGGACGGAAAAGACGACGTCCGCCCCGCCCTTGCCGAAACGGTTGTTCGTGCCGCCGCGCTCGCCGTCGCCCGCCTTGAACTTGGCGCCGAAGCGGTAATCGGTGAGGTCGTTCTTGTCTTTGTCGCCGACGATGTACACGTCGCCGCCCTTGCCGCCGTCGCCGCCGTCCGGCCCGCCGTTGGCGAAGCCTTTAAAACTCTTGAACGAGTTCATGCCGTCGCCGCCGTCGCCAGATTTTATCGTAACTTTTACCTTGTCCGTGAATAGAGAAGCCATAACTTTCCTGCCTTTGCCGCCCTTTTTTATTTTTTCTGCGCGCCGAAATAATCGCACACGTCGGCGAGAGGACAGTGCGCGCAGTCGGGTTTTTGGGAATGGCATACCCGCCTGCCGTGCCAGATGAGCCAATGATGCGCCTTGGACCAATCCTCCTGCGGGATCGCCGCTTTGAGCTGTTCTTCCGTTTTGAGCGGCGTATTCGCGTGCGCGAGCCCCAAGCGGTTGCCGACGCGGAACACGTGCGTATCGACGGCGATCGCGTCTTTATCGAACCAGACGGAGGATACGACGTTCGCCGTCTTCTGCCCTACCCCGGCGAGGGATTTGAGGTCTGCGAACGCTTCGGGGACTTTGCCGCCGAATTTTTCGCAGATATCGCGCGAGGCGGAGAGAATGTGCGCCGCTTTGCTGCGGTACAGGCCGCAGGAAAAAATATATTTTTCCAGCTCTTCCTGCGAAAGGAGCAGCATCGTTTCGGGCGTGTTGTGTTCTTTGAACAGTTCCGCCGTTACTTTGTTGACGCGCTCGTCGGTGCACTGCGCCGAGAGAATGACCGCGACGAGGAGTTCGTACGCGGTATCGTAATGCAGCGCGGGGCGCGCGCCCGCGTAAACTTCGGACAGGATCCTGAGCGCCTGTTTTCTTTTGCTTTCGTTCATGCCGCTATTGTACCACAAAAAGCGCGGCAAAACAAGGCTTTTTCGCACTTTGCCGCAAAAATCAGACGCGCGACACAAATGTGCGGCCGTATTTGGTTTCGGCGCGGTAATACCCGACGAACGCGGAATAATTGCCGCGGGACAGGATCTGCCGCGCACGGGGAAGATCGAACGTGCCGATGCGCACGGAAATGCCGCAGCCGACGTTCGCTTCCGCGGGAGTGGAGACGGCGCCGGCCGAAACGCCGTTTTTTTTGAGTAAAGACACGCAGTCGAGCGCCTGGGCGCGCGAGCGAAAAACCGCAAGAATCATATTCATATCGTTTTACCTTCGTTCCGCCGTTTGCAACTTTTGCCGCTCGCGGCATATATTAGTACAGTATATGAAAGCAGGCGCAAAATTTGTTTTTCACTGTCCGCGCAGGCACGCCTGCGCGGACAGCGCATGGCGCACGGAGGAACTATGATCTATTTCGACAACGCCGCGACGGGCGGCCGTAAACCCGGCAGCGTGATCGGCGCCGTTCAGGCGAGCATCGAGGGAATTTGCGCGAATCCCGGGCGGAGCGGCCACGCCCTCTCGGTGGCGCAGGCGGAAAACATCCTGCGCTGCCGCAAACTGCTCTGTTCCTTTTTCGGGGCGGAGGCATGGGAGCGTACGGTGCTCACAAAAAACTGCACGGAGGCGCTGAATATCGCGGTTTTCGGAATCGTGAACGCATGCGGCAAACGGAAGCCGCACATCGTTACCACGGCCGCCGAACACAATTCCGTGCTGCGGCCGCTGTTTTTTCTGCGGGACGAAGGAAAAATCGAACTTACCGTCGTACAGCCGCGCGGCGGAAACGTCCTGCCCGAGGACATAGCCGCCGCGGCGAACGAAAACACGCTCGCCGCCGTGTTTACCCTCGCTTCCAACGTAACGGGCGCGGCGATCGACCCCAAGGCCGTCCGCGAGCGCCTGCCCGAGAGCGTATATACCGTATGCGACGGGGCGCAGGCCTGCGGACATGTGCGCATCGATATGCGTAGAGCGGGCATCGACGCGCTGTGCCTGGCGGGACACAAGGGAATGCACGGCATCCAAGGGAGCGGAGCCCTGCTCTTTTCGCGGAGGTTCGAACCGGCGCCCTATATGTTCGGCGGCACGGGAAGCGAAAGTTTCAACCCGCGCATGCCCGATTTTTACCCCGACAAGCTGGAAGCGGGAACGCTATCCTGCCCCGCCGCGGCGGCGCTTGCCGAAGGGGTGATGTATCTGGAAGACAGCCTCGAAAGGAACGCCGGGCATGTGCTTGCCCTGACGGAAAAGCTGATCCGCGGGCTGGAAAAGATCCAAGGGATACGCGTTTATTCCCGCCCGAATCCCTTCGGGATCGCCGCTTTTGCCTGCGGCGGCCTGCAATCGGAATTTTTTGCGCAGGAGCTTTCCGACCGCTTCGGCATCGCCGTGCGCGGCGGCCTGCACTGTGCGCCGCTCATGCACGAAGCGCTCGGCTCGGGGCGCGGCGGGCTGGTGCGCGCGAGCCTTTCCGAATTCAATACCGAACGGGAAACGGAGATCTTTTTGGACGCGGCGGCGCAGATCGCGCGGGAGGCGCGCGGATAAGGGGCAAAATGCGAGGGGCCCCGCGAAAACGGGGCCCCTCTCTTTACTTGGTCTTTTTCAGCTTCTGCACGATCTGTTCGAGTTTTTTGCGCTTTGCCCCGTCGAGCATGGGCGCGACGGCGGCATAGAAGTTATCCAGCTCGGCATCGGTGAGCGTGCCGGCCTTCCTGCCCTTTTCCGCCTCCCTGTAGATGGCGCGCAGGATATCCGCTTCGCCCTTGCCTTCGAAGGCGCGCGCCATCTGCTTTGCCAGATCTTCCGCGCCGCTTTCCGCCTTGCCCGTTCCCTGCTCTTTGGAATATGTATTGAAATCCTTCACATTTCACCTCCGCGAAATTGGTTTACCCTTTTATCATATGCGGCAAGGCGAAGCTTTGACCGCCGAAATCACGGGAGGATCTTATGGAGATCGTATTGCTTGCGCTGGCGCTGCTTGCGGCGAAACGAAAGGACGCGGGCACATTGCAGGAACTGCAGCCGCTCGCCAAATTTTTGGAGAGCGGAGACCTTTCCGACCTGACGGAAAGCGAATATTTCCGCAATATCCGCATCGGAAACATGAGCGGAAAACAGCTTGGAGACGCGCTGAAAGCGCTGCAGAAATTGGCGCGGGGCAGCCGCGAAGACGTTCTCGGCATGCTGGCGCAGGCGGCGGGCGCGGACCTGCAGGGAATCGGAGCCCTGGCGCAGCTGTTTGCCGCGCAGAAAATCAGCCAAACAAAGGAGGAAACGGCGGACGCACCCGCGCCCGAAAATCCGCTCGCGCCCGTGGCGGCCGTTGCCGACCGCGAGATCGTGTATCGGCTGAACCTGTACTTTTCCGAGGCGGGGTGATGGGTTTTTTGTCCTTCACGGCGCGCGGTTGCTCGCCTTGATACGGACGATGCAATAAAGGCCGCGGCGGAACATGCGTTCCGCCGCGGCCTTTATTTCTTTCTTTGATTCAATTTTTCCCGCGTCCGTCGCGAACGGCGGTTTTTCAGCCGATCTGCGCTAAAATCGCGGAAAGTTCGGCGTCGCCGTAATCGGCGAACGTCTCGGCGGGGCTGGCCTGCGCGCCGTCCGCCGTCGAGATCCCCTCTCCGTGAATGCATTCGCCGTTCGGCCAATAGATGGTAGCCGTAGTCAGTTTGACCGCCTCGCCCGTGAGCGGATTGTAGTACGTCGTCTGCATGATGCCCTTGCCGTACGTGGTAACGGGCGCGTCGCTTTCGGCGTTCGTATCGGTAATGAACACGTTTTCATACCCGATCGCGCCGTAGCTGATCATAACGCCGATGAGAGCCTCGGACGCGGAAGCCGTGTTCATGTTCGCCGCGACATAGATTTCGCTTCCGCCGAAATACGCGGCGTAACGGTTGTCTGCCGCGAGGTAATGTTCTTCTTTGTCTCCGCGGTATTTCGCCGTCATGACGACGGGCGTCTTTTCTTCGGTATTTGCCAGAAAATAGGAGGCAATGCGCTGCATGATGCTCACTTTTCCGCCGCCGTCGTTGCGAAGGTCGAGAAGAAGGGTGCGCTTTGCATCCTGAACATATTGTTCGGCCGCGCGGTCGAATTCTTCCGCCGCGTTGCCCGAAAATTGCACCAGGCGGATATACGCCGCATCTCCCACGACGAGCTCGTCTTCCGAGACATATGCGCTGACGTCCGTCCAGACTCCTTCGTCTTCATCCCCTTCACAGATATTCGCGTAAGCCCTGCCGCCTGCCGCGTACAGGACGAAACTTTCGGTATACGTGCGCAGGGTTACGGTTACGATCTCGCAATTTTGCGTATCGTCCGCCGCCGTTTCGGAAAAGCGGAGAACGGCCGTATCCCCTTCGTTGAAGGACGCAAGCTGTTCTTCCACCGCGGAGGAGGTAAACGTATCCGCAATCGTCTGCTCGGAGCTGCCCACGCCCGTGAGGAACATGCCCGCGGACGCTTTGCCCGTATAAAAGAGAGGAGAATTGATCGCGACTTTGTAAAGTTTGTTGGTATTGCCGAAAAAGGACATGCCCGTGCCCGTCTTGATCCCCTTATCCGAATTGACGACCGCATCATATTCTTCCGCCGTGTAATAGCACGAATATTGGTCGAGCAGAGTTTCCGCCCCGTCGATCGCCGCCTGCCAGAACTCGTCGTCGCCGATCTCCTGATAGTAATCGGACTGCACTTTGTCTTTGAACCACAGCAGAGAGCGAAGCCCGCCGTCCAGCGTGAGATAATAGGTGAAATAGCCGGCTAAAAACAGCAGGACGGCTGCCGCTACGGCGGCCGCCGCCAATAAAATCTTTTTTAAAGCGTTCGGTTTTTTCCGTTGGGTTTTGTTTTGTTCCTGCTCCATAATACTCCTTTATTTTTCCTTTCCGAACGTCTGCCACGGGAGAGGCATGAACGCGGAAAGGGGCATGGTTTCGACGGGGTCGGCGCCGACGAGAAACTCAGCCTTCGCGTTTTCGGGCGAAAGCTGGAGCAAAAACTCGCGGCAACTGCCGCAGGGCGTCATCAGGGAACCGTCCTCCCCCACGCACACGGCGCGGCGGAAAACCGTTTCTCCGTCGGTTACCATCGAAGACGCGGCGTTGCGCTCGGCACAGAAGCCCAGCCCGCACGCGAGATCGAGATTGACGCCGCAATAATATTTACCGTTCGCCCCTTCCAATACCGCGCTGACGTATCCCGCCGAAAAATATTTGCCGTACTGCCTGGGAGCAAGTTTTTCGCGCGCGAGGGCGAGCATCTGTTCGTACGTCATAAAGTATATCCCCTTTTTCGGAAAATATCGCAAGCGCGCATCCCGCACGGAACGCGCGGGCGTTTAAATGCGGGCGAGCCCCTCTTTTTTTGCCTGTTCGGCCACGGCCTTCGCCACGGCGGGAGCGACGCGCGCGTCAAAAGGTGAAGGAATGACGCAGTCGCGGGAAAGATCGCTGCCGACGAGATCGGCAAGCGCGCGGGCCGCGGCGACCTTCATCCCTTCGCTGATGTCCTTGGCGCGCACGTCGAGCGCGCCGCGGAACACGCCGGGGAAGGCCAGGACGTTGTTGATCTGGTTGGGGAAATCGCTCCGGCCCGTGCCGACGACGAAGGCTCCCGCCGCAAGCGCCTCTTCGGGGTAAATTTCCGGTTCCGGATTTGCCATTGCGAAGACGACGCTCTTTTCCGCCATGCTTCGGACCATTTCGCCGGTCAGCTGGCGGGGCGCGGAGACGCCGACGAACACGTCCGCCCCTTTCACGGCGTCGGCAAGCGCGCCGCGGAGACGGCCGGGATTGGTGATCTTTGCCATTTCCGCCTGCGCCGAGGTGAGCCACGCTTCGCCTTCGCAGACGATCCCCTGCCGGTCTACGAGGGTTACGTCGCCCGCGCCGCTTTCCAACAGCAGCTTCGCGATGGCGATGCCCGCGCTGCCCGCGCCGCAGACGACGATCTTTGCCGCGGAAAGGCTTTTACCCGCCAATCTGAGCGCGTTCAGCAGCGCCGCCGCGACTACGATGGCGGTGCCGTGCTGATCGTCGTGGAATACGGGTATGTCCAGCTTTTCTTTGAGGCGGCGCTCGACGGCGAAACATTTGGGAGCGCAGATATCTTCCAGATTGATGCCGCCGAAGGAAGGGGCGATCATTTCGACCGTTTTGACGATATCCTCCTCGCTTTGGCCGGAAAGCACGATGGGAACGGCGTCGATGCCGGCAAATTCGCGGAAGAGGATGCTCTTGCCCTCCATGACGGGAAGGCCCGCGAGGCCGCCGATGTTGCCGAGGCCCAGGACGGCGCTGCCGTCCGAAACGACGGCGACGGTGTTCCATTTCCGCGTATACGTATACGCGGAATCGGGATTTTTCGCGATCTCACGGCAGGGCTGCGCCACGCCGGGGGTGTAGGCCACCGACAGTGCGTGTTTATCTTTGACTTCGACGAGGGACCTTACCTCGTATTTGCCGCGGAGCGCGGCGTGCAGGCGCAGCGATTCTTCGTAAACGTCCATAATATCTCCTTTCTGCGGGCAGCGCCCGCGCGTTTATACCAGTTTGTGCAGTATGGTGATCAGGCGGAAAGTAACCGCGTCCGAAAACTTGCGCAGGTTGAGACCGGTAACGCGCTCGATCTTATCCAGACGGTACATGAGCGTGTTGCGGTGCATATAGAGGTTGCGCGACGTTTCGCTGACGTTGAGGCTGTTTTCCAAAAATTCTTCGGCGGTGTTGACCATATCTTCGTCTTTGAGGAGCTCGCGCGCGTCCCCTTCGAGCAGAACGGAGAGATATTCGCCGAGCTTGGATTCGGGTATGTCTTCGAGCATGCGGATGAGCAAAAATTCGCGGTACGTATGCACGTTCCCCTTTGAATTGAAGGTGCCGCTCATGCGCAGCGCCGCCGCCGCCTGTTGGTACGAAACGCCGACGTCGTCGAATTTTTTGACGACCCCGCCCACGCCTACGTGCGCTTTGACGCCCAGCTCTTCCAACAGCGAGCGCACGAGAAAGGAGGCGAAATCCGCGGCGGACTGATATTCCGACGTTTCCTCCACGAATTTGACGAACGCGCATTCCCTGCCCGAGACCGTAACGGCGCAGTCCGCCTCGTTTTCGGCGTACTGGGACAGGAGCGCGATGGTATCCGCGGGCTTCCCTCCCGCCGAAACGGCGAGCGCGAAGCAAGGGAGGTCGGGCACGGAGTACTTCAAGCGGTATTTTTCCGTATCGGCGGGGGTGCACTCGCCGAGCAATATGCGCTTTAAAAATTCGCCCCGCGGCAAATTCAGGGCGCGGCTGGACGAATTCTCGATCATATCCGCGAGGAGATAGGCGTAATTTTTTTCCACCTTCCCCGCCCCTTTGATGGAACAGAGGATCTTTGCCGACTTATACAGCGCCCAAAAATACGTTTCTCCCGCGGCGGGGTCCTGACGGATCCCTTCGAACTCGGTAAAGGCGGGCTTCCCCGCACCGGAAACGGGCGCGCCGTCCGCCGTATACACCGCGACTTCGATGCCCGTATTTTCCTGCACGCCGCGCAGAACTTTTTTTAATTCGTTGACCATTTTACCCCCGTAAGCGCGGCGGACACGGCCGCGCGGGCGATTTTCTCGCTTTATTATAGCGCAAAAAAGGACAAATATCAATAAAATTTTGAAAGGCGGGGTAAATTTGCATAAATTTTCGTGCGGATTACACATTCTAAGGGTGCATTGCCGCGCACAGTGATACGGCCGTTCCGAGAAAAATTTCTCGCACTCGGCCGTACTTTTCCGGCTTTACACTTGACACTTTTTCTCTTATATAGTAAAATTATACATGTAGAAGTTCCGATGCTTTCGGGACCGGCGGGATTTATCCGCTCGATCAAAATAAAAACAGGGGTGTATTTTTTATGGCAAACAACGAGATTGCCGCCGCCGAAGAAAAAAAACAGAGCAAGGCTTTCCAACTGGTGCTTTCGCTGCTGATCTTTGCCGGCTTTGTGGTATTTTTATTCGTACCCGACCTGCCCGTGTTCGAAACCAGCCTGTGGACGCAGGTCCTCAACCTGTTTAAGGGCGAATTCGATTACGGAAATTTGTTGAAGGCGGCGATGTTCGCGGCGGTCGGGACGTATGCCGTTCTGCTCGTGTGCACGGTGGCTTCCTTCTTCTGCAAGCGCAGCGGCGCGCGCGCCCTGAATTTTATAAAGTCGTTGGTGGCCGTACTGGTTACGGTATTCTTTGCGTATGCTGTTTCCGACCAGTCCATGCTCCCGATTTCGGCGATCTTCCGCAGCGACGAAACGTATTTCGCGCTGAACGCGGTTTCCTTCTCGCTCGCGCTGGGATTGCTGGCGCTGATCGTTTTGAGCTTTTCCGCGTACAAAGGATTCGGCGCGGTAAAGCTGATCTTCCTTTTGCTCGGCGCGGCGTTCTTCGTGTTCTGCGAGAAGGCCTTTATCGGAACGTATGTCCTGCGCGATCTGTTCGGCGGCATCGAACTTGCCGAAGGCACCTTGAATGCCATTACCGAAATCTGCTTTGCGGCGCTTGCCTGGGCCGTGCTCGTGAACGGCGTTTTTGCCGTGCTTGTGCTCATCTTCCCTCGTACGGGCGTGATCGACGTGATCCGCTCGGCAATCGTGTTCGTCCTCGCGGTCGCCGCGGCCGTCTTGCTGGGCGTATACGATTCCTTCTCGAACCTGTTCGATTATACGGGCACAGTGGCCTTTGCCGCGATCGCGATCGTGCAGCTGATCTATGCCATCGCCGTCGCCGCGGTATTGCATGTGAAAAATAAAAAGAAAGCCGCCGCCGCGGAGGACGCGGAAGACGCGCAGTTCGTAACAGACGCGAACAACCAGATGGCCGTGCGCGGATGGGAAGCGCCGGCGGAACCGCAGCCCGCGGCCGCGGTACAGCCCGAACCCGTGCCCGACGCAAAGGCGCAGGCGGAGGCGGAACGCACAAACAAAGCGTTCGAAGACGCGGCGCAGATCTCTATCGAAGAGATCGAAAAAGAAAACTCTTCCGATTCCAACGATTACGACGATATCATTCGGGATAAAGCGGCGGAAAATGCGGAGCCCGAAGAGGAAAAGCCCTTCGACTTCGAACAGGCGAAATACGACGGCAATTTCAACCGCGCCTATCAGGAGTTTGCGGAACAGGAAGAGCGCAAAAAGGAAGAGACGAAACAGGAGGAGCCGCAACAGCAACCCTATTACGGATACGCTTCCGGCTATCAGCAGCCCAATTACCAGCAGCCTCCTTATTACGGCGCTCAGCAGCCGTATGCTCCCCCCTATGCGCAGCAGAACGCGGCGCCCTATTATGCGCCCGGCTATATCCCCGACGCATTCCTCAGCAGCCTGACCCCTGCCGAACGCGACGAATTCGACCGCTTGTTCATATCCCGCATTTACGGCGACAACAAGCGCCTGCCCGCTTACCGCGTGGGCGGAGACAACCGCGAATTCTTCACGAAGATATTCGTGTTCATGGGCAGATACCGCAACGTAATTACCGACGGATTGCTGGAAAAGATCTACAATTACAGCAACTCGATCCGTTAAACGGCGCACAAAAAGCTCCCTGCTTTGAGCGGGGAGCTTTTTTAATGCCTGAAAATTCCTTTGACATCCTTCCGGACGTTTACAATTTTTTATTCCCTTTGGGTACGAGCATATTGATTTTTTTCGGCAGCACGTCGACGACGACTTTGCCCGCGACTCCCTTTTCCCCGTCGAAATTCCAGACCACGTTTTCCCCCGTGCTGATTTCGAAATGCGAACCTTCCATGCGAATGATCTGCTTTTCGCGTACCCGATAACCGCGCAAAAACAGATGCGCCAATGCAATGTATACTCGTATTTTATTAAAAAAATTGGGATTTTTGCGCTGACGGATAATCGCGACTTCGATTTTGCCGTCCCGCATGCTGCTCTGTTTGTTCAGGCGCATGCCC
>CALVXE010000045.1 GCA_944368795.1 uncultured Clostridia bacterium
GGAAAGGACGGAGAAGCCCTAGGACGTGCGCTGCTTGCCGATGCAGTGGTTGATCTCCGGGTCGATATGGTAAGGGCGCCCCGCAAGGATCACGATCGGCTTGCCCTCTTTGTTCGCTTTGTAAATGATCTCGCTGCCCTTCTGCTCGATATCTTCGTAATACCTGTTCAAGCGGGCGAATCCCTCTTTCAGCCCCTTTTTGATCAGGCGCGCGGAGAGTTTGTATTTTGCGAGGGACTTTTTCAGAGCGCGGACCGTCGACTTCTGATCGTTTAAATCGAGATAGGGCATGACGAAATTTTCGTCGTTCAGCCGCTCGTTGTTGGCCTTGAGAAGTTCGGGATAGTAGGCGACGATCGGACAGTTGTAGTGATTGGTCGAATCGTGCTCGTCCAAATTGTAACTTTCGCAGGGGAAAAATATGAAATCGACGCCCGCGTCCAACAGGCTTTCGATATGCCCGTGCGCAAGTTTTGCCGGATAGCAGACCGTATCGCTGGCGACCGTGTGCTGACCCTTGAAATACAGCCGGCGGGAAGATTTTTCGCTGAGGACGACTTCAAAGCCGCACCTCTCGAAAAAGCCCGCCCACAGAGGGAGCTGTTCGTAAAAGCCGAGCGCCGCGGGAATGCCGACCCTGCCGCGCTTGCCTTTGGTGCCGGCAACGCTTTCGAACAGGCGGGAATATTTATAACTGTAAATATCCAATTCGTCGGAGTGCGGTTTGAGCCCCGCGCCCTTTTCGCACTTGTTGCCCGATATGAATTTGCGGCCGTCCGAAAAACCGATGACGTTTACGTTGCAGTGAGACGTACAGCCGTTGCAGATGCGGCTTTTGGAGGTATATGTAAAGTATTTCGCCTCTTCGGCGGTAAGCACCGTGCTGTTGCCGCGAACGTTTTCTTTGGCGTACAGCGCCGCGCCGAAGGCCCCCATCAGCCCCGCGATGCCGGGACGGATGACCTGTTTGCCCGTTTCGATCTCAAAAGAGCGAAGCACCGCATCGTTTAAAAAGGTGCCGCCCTGCACGAGGATGTTTTCGCCGAGCTCTTCGGGCGTCTTTGCGCGGATGACTTTATAAATGGCGTTTTTGACGATGGAAGAGGAGAGCCCTGCGGAAATGTCTTCCACGCTCGCCCCCTCCTTTTGCGCCTGTTTGACCGAACTGTTCATAAAGACGGTACAGCGACTGCCCAGCTCGACCGGGTGCTTCGCGAACAGGCCGAGTTTGGAAAATTCGTCGATCTCCATGCCCATGGCCTTGGCGAACGTCTGAATAAAGGAGCCGCATCCCGAAGAGCACGCTTCGTTGAGCATGATCGAATCGATGGCGCCGTTCTTGATCTTGAAACACTTGATGTCCTGCCCGCCGATATCGATGATAAAGTCCACTTTCGGGTTGAAATAGACGGCGGCTTTGAAATGCGCGACCGTTTCGACGATCCCGAAATCCGCTCTGAGCGCGGCTTTCATCATGTCTTCCCCGTAGCCGGTAACTGCGCAGCCCGCAATGCGGACGCGCCCTTCCGACAGGTCGTAAATCTCGCGGAGCCTCTCTAAAACGATATCCAGAGGCTGGCCGTTGTTGGACTGGTAGTGTTCGTACAGCAGGCGGCAGTCGGGCGTGATCAAGACGAGTTTCGTCGTCGTGGAACCGCTGTCGATGCCGAGATAGGCATCCCCCTCATAAGTCTTGATATCGGCGAAAGCCAGATCGCTCGCCTTATGCCGCGCGACGAATTCTTCGTATTCTTCCCTGCTTTTAAAGAGAGGCTCGCCCGTTGCGATATCGTCGCTCTCCTTTACGCCGCGGATGCGGGAGATCGCTTCGGAAAGAGGCATCGCCTCGTTATTCCCCGCGTACAGAGCCGCCCCGATCGACATGAAACAAGGGGCGTTTTCCGGAAATATGGCGTGGGCGTCGTCGAGGCCGAGCGTAGTCTGAAAGGCGCGGCGCAGCCCCTTGATAAAATAGAGCGGCCCGCCGAGAAAGAGCACTTTCCCCTTGATCCGCCTGCCCTGCGCCAGGCCCGAAACCGTCTGATCGACGACAGCCTGAAAAATGCTGGCGGAGATATCCTCTTTCCGAGCGCCCTGGTTGAGCAGGGGCTGAATATCCGATTTGGCAAAAACGCCGCAGCGGGACGCGATGGGATATACCTTCTCCGCCTGGAGGGAGAGTTTGTCCATCTCGTCGACCGTAATATTCAAAAGAGTGGCCATCTGGTCGATGAACGCGCCCGTGCCGCCCGCACAGCTGCCGTTCATGCGCTGTTCGGTGCCGCCGGTGATAAAGATGATCTTGGCGTCCTCGCCGCCCAGTTCGACGGCGGCGTCGGCATCGGGATAATATTTTCGGATCGCCGTGAACGCAGCCTGCACTTCCTGCACGAATGCAATGCCGCTGCGCTCGGCAAGGCCGAGCCCCGCGGACCCCGTGATGCTGATCTGAAACTCTCCCGCGCCGAATTTCTGCTCTACGATCGAAAGCTGATTCAGCACACATTCTTTTACGCGCGCAAAATGCCGCTCGTAACTTGTATATAAAATTTCGAGATTTTCGCCGAGCACGCACACCTTGACGGTGGTCGAGCCGACGTCGATACCCATGCGCATTGTCATGCCGATCCCTCTCTGTTTTGTTCAAAATTGTAAAATTTCTGAACAAAAACCGTTCGTACGTTTTATTTCGATTTATTTTAGCATAAATTCGGAAAAATTTCAAGAACATCGGCACGGAAAATTCATACAATCCGGATCCGTCCGGCATGAAAAAAGCGGCCGAAGCCGCTTTTTTCGCATCCCCTTCTTCCGCCCCTCCGTTCCGCTATTCCGGAACAATCTTGGAAGAAGAACGCTTTTTCTGCGCATATTTCCTGCGCGTAGCGTCTCCGCCGCGGATATGCCGCTCGCGCAGATTTTTATCGAGCACGCGCCGCACCTGATTGTACAGATTTCGGTCGATCGCATACAGCCGTTCCGTAATATCTTTATGTACGGTCGATTTGCTCACGGCAAAATGCGCGGCGCAGTCGCGCACTGTGGCGCCGGTATCCAAAATGTACTCCGCGCACATACGCGCCCGCCGTTCCATATACTCCCACATCGTTCGCACCCCCCTTTGCAGGCGATGCTATAATTTATGTCGATTCTTGGGAGATTATGACAAATTTTCGGCGGAGACCCGCAGCTTCGCCTTCTTCGGAGAGCAAAGGGCCGCACAGCGGCTCGCTGCGTTCGGATTCGGCGTACCTCCCGCAACTGTTTTCCGAACCAAAGCAACTATGTTTCCGCTCTTACCGCGCTGAGCTTTGGTCTCGTTATTAAAAATCGGCGCGCCGAAATTCTTCGGCGCGCCCGGTGTTTATAAAATTTTCTTTTCTTTGTCCAATTGTTCTTTGCGCAGGCGGCCCTCTCGCAACAGGCCTTTCAGCGCGGCCTCGTCTCCGCTTTGCAGCGCGCCCAAATAGAGTTTTAAATTGTCGATCAGCAATGCCAGCTCTTCCGCCGCGGCCGTTCGGTTGAGCATGTACAGGCGGGTCCACACCTCTTCATCGACGCCGGCTATGCGCGTCATATCCTGAAAGCTCCCGCCCGTAAAGCCGGGAAAGCCGTCCGCCGCGGGGCTTTTGACATATGCATTGCTGACAATGTGCGCGAGCTGCGACGTATAGGCGATCTTGCGGTCGTGATACTCGGCGCCGCAGTGCTTCAGCGTGGAAAAGCCCATTTCCGAAAACAATTTTTCGAGGAGACGCACCGCTTCTCGGTCCGTGCGTTCGTTTTCGACAATGATCATGCTCGCGCCGTCGAACAGCGTTTCCTGCGAATTTTCAAAGCCCGACACTTCCCGCCCTGCCATCGGGTGACAGCCCACATAGCGGAAGGCGCGGGGGCGGCTGTAAACGAATTTTTCCAGCGCGCCTTTTACGCCGCAGATGTCCGCAACCACGGCGCCTTCGGCAAAGGAAGAATCGCGGATAAAATCCATGGCCGCATCCGGCGGCAATGCGATGAAAACGACATCGTAAGCGGCGGTATCGCGCGCGACCGAAGCGATCGCTCCCGCTTGCAGAGCCTTTTCGCAAACGGCGGGACGATCGGCCCCGTCCGCCGAATATCCGGCACGCTTTAAAGATTTCGCCATGGAACCGCCGATCAGGCCAAGGCCCGCGATCATGATTTTCATTGTTCGCTCCTTCCGCGGCCGAATTCTGCTGTGCGCTGCGGCCGGATTTTTTAACGGGGATCGCCCTCTTTTATTTATAAATAAGATTATAGCCGAACGAAAAAGTTTTGTCAACAAAACCGCCGAATGCCGCCGCTCCGCTTGCAGGCATGCGCATATTCGCACTTCCGGAAAAGTCCGCCCGCGGGCACGGCCGCCGGAACAGCAGCCGCAGACGGCGCCGTCCCCTGCCCGGAAAAAACCGCTCCGAACGGAAAAACGGCCGGGGCATTTTGACGAAATATAAAAAACATTGTTGTACTGCTTGACATTACAACGCGTATACAATATAATTGAAGCAGAAAATATGACCGACGCGGAGAACGAAAATGAAGATCACTTCCAGATTTACGGTTGCCGTGCATACCCTGCTCGTAATCTATATATTCGGAAAAGAGTGTAAGACCACGTCCGATTTTATTGCCGCAAGCGTGCAGGTGAATCCCGTTGTCATCCGCAGGACGCTTCTGAGCCTGAAAGCGGCCGGAATGATCGACGTAAAGGCGGGCAGCGGAGGCGCGAGCATCATTAAGGACCTGAAAGACATTACCTTATACGATGTTTATAAAGCCGTAGACGCCGTAGAAAACTCGAACGGGGGCATTTTCCATTTTCATGAAAACCCCAACCCCCACTGCCCCGTAGGACGAAACATTCATTCCGTTTTGGACTCGCACCTTGCCGACGCCCAAACGGCGATGGAAAACGAACTGAAAAAGATAACGCTGTACCAACTGGTTGCGGAACTGAATGAAAATTTATAGCGCATTTTCAAAAAGGCCTGCCCCCTATCGTCCGGGGCGGGCCTGTTTAAATTTTTTTAATTTTTTCGTTGTAATTCTTGACATTACATCAAATCTGTGCTATAGTATAGCTGTAATTAAAAAGATTACAACAAGAAACAATTTTTCGGAGGTATTTGTATCATGAAAAAGGTAGCCATCGTATGTGCGGCAGGCAAACAGGGAACGTGCCTCGTGAACGAGGCCGCAGCGCGCGGATATGACGTTACGGGTTTCGTGCGCGGGAACGACAAGGTAACAAACCCCAAAGCAAAGACAATCGTGAAAGATCTGTTCGATTTGACGCGCGAGGACTTGGCGGGATTCGACGCCGTGATCGACGCGTTCGGCGCGTGGACACCCGAAACGCTCCCCCTGCATAGGACGTCGCTGAAACACCTATGCGACATTCTGAGCGGAACGGATATCCGTCTGCTCGTTGTGGGAGGTGCGGGCAGCTTGTATGTAAACCCCGAACACACCGTACAAGTCAAAGACCTGGAGAGCTTCCCCGATATGTTCAAGCCGCTGGCAGACATGCAAGGAGCGGCATTAGACGATCTGCGCAAGCGGTCTGACGTAAATTGGACCTTCCTTTCCCCCGCGGGCGACTTTGTCGCGGACGGCGAAAGGACGGGCGAATACCTCTTGGGCGGCGAAGAATACTTCGTCAACGACAAGGGCGAAAGCCGCATCAGCTATGCCGATTACGCCATCGCCATGATCGACGAGATCGAAAATGAAAACAACATTCAAAAGCGCTTCTCCGTGATCGGGAAGTAAGGAGCAAAACCATGTCGATCTTAAATAAAATTTTCAGAAAAAGAAAGGAAAATAAAAAAGTGAATAAAAATTCTTTCACAAAAATTGCGCTTGCCAAAGGCGAGATGAACGTGTACGATTTCGGCAGCGTAAAGTTGCACGCCTATAAGACCAACGATTTTATCGAGGACGAGGTGTTCTTCTTCGAAAAATCCGGGCGCGTCGTGGCGCTGGAGGCCCCGTGCTTTTACGATAACTACGATGAAATCATTCAATATTTCGCTGCACAAGGACTTGCCGTAAACGCCATGCTCATCGCATACCATCTGTGCGGGGGAACCTTTTTGCCAAATGTGAAAAAATATTCCACCGCAAACGCCGTGGAATACGGCACGGCGAGCGGCGGTAAAGCGCTCGGAGACAAATTCACGGCGGCGTTCGGGGCGGCTTTTGACGCTAAGCCGCACGAGATCACCGATGTGATCGGGGCAGGCCGCATCCGGCTGTGCGGGATCGACTTTGACATCACCGTTACGCACGATGCGTTCGACGTCGTAATCCCTGAGATCAACGCGGTCTATACCCACATGCTCGGACATGACTGCCATTCTATCGTGGCGGGCGCAGGACATGCCGCCGCAATGATCGCACTGCTGAACGAGTACCTCGAAAAGGGATACACGCTCGTTCTGACCTCGCACTATACCCCGGAAGATTTGAAAGACGTACAGACAAAAATCGATTATCTGAACGACCTGAAAGGTATTGCGTCCCGGTGCAAGGACGCCGCCTCTTTTAAAGCGGAAATGCAAAAAAAGTACCCGGGATACAGCGGCGGAAACTATCTTGACATGACGGCCGGATTCTTCTTTGCATGACCGCGGCAGAATCGGAACGGAAAATTTTAATCCGCCCGCCGCGGCAGACTTCCGCCGCGAAAAGGCGCAGAGGGATATCCTTCTGCGCCTCGGGCACATGAAACCGATCATGAAACGCGTGATTCAATTTTTGAAGGAAAATCCCCTGCAATACTGCGCTACCGTCGGCTCAGACGGCAAGCCGAAGGTGCGGCCCTTTCAGCTGCTCTTTCACGAGGGCGGCACGCTATATTACTGCACCGGAGCGAAAAAGGAGGTTTACGCAGAGCTCTGCCAAAACCCCTGCCCGGAAATCTGCACTTCGACGATGAACCGCCGGCTGCGCATACGCGGCAGAGCCGTTTGGACGGAGGAACTTTTAGTTAAACAGCGGACGCTCGCCGTAAATCCGCTCGTCCGATCCATCTACCGAACTGCGGATAACCCCGATCTGAAAGTATTTTTTATCGCCGATGCCGAAGCCGTATTGGCCGACTTTACTGCAAGCGAACGAATACGGTTAAATTCATTCGGAACGGAAAGGAGACAGAATGAAACGAGACGCCGATACCATTTTGCGCCGGGAAACGCAAACAACGAAGGCCGAAAAATTAATGGAATGGCTGGAAAACGCCGACGCCGTGGTGATCGGCGCGGGAGCAGGCTTATCCTCAGCCGCGGGCTTTACGTATACCGGGAAGAGATTTCAAAAAACCTTCCGCGATTTTGAAGAAAAATACGGCTTTCAAGACATGTACGCCGGCGGATTTTACCCGTATGCGACCCTCGAAGAATTCTGGGCGTATTGGTCGAGATATATTTATATCAACCGATACGATCAGCCGGCGGGCAAAACGTATGAAGACCTCCTCTCACTCGTAAACGGCAAAAATTATTTTGTTCTCACCACCAATGTGGACCATCTCTTTCAGGTTGCCGGTTTTGACAGGCAGAGACTCTTTTACACGCAGGGAGACTACGGACTCTTTCAATGCAGTCTTCCCTGCCACGCGAAGACGTACGACAACGAAAGCGCGGTGCGGCAGATGCTGGCCGAACAGCGGGACATGCGGATCCCCGCGGAACTTGTACCGCGCTGCCCCGTTTGCGGCAGGCCCATGTCGATGAATCTGCGCGCAGACGATACTTTCGTAGAGGATGAAGGGTGGCACGACGCATTCCTGCGGTACCGCGCGTTCCTGGACGGCAATCAGGGAAAAAATGTCCTGTTTTGGGAACTGGGCGTCGGAATGAATACGCCCGGCATCATAAAGTACCCTTTCCGGCAGATGACATTCCGCAACAAAAACGCGCATTACGCCTGCGTCAATCTGGAGGCGGCATACGCGCCCGAGGAAATTGCCGCGCGTTCGGTTTGCTTTACGCAAGATATCGGCGGCGTTCTGCAGGCTTTGAAAGCCCGGAAAGGCCTCTGATCCCTACGCCGCGGCGGCAAAATGTTGTTGAAGCGGCGCACCGCGCCCTACAGCCCGAAAACACATACAGCCCGAGCCCGAAAACCTGACCGCTCTTTGCCGTCAACGATTTTCGGGCTTTTGTTCTGTGCTCCGACGCCCTTCCCGACTATATCCGAACATTCTCCCTTTTTTCGAAAAACGCTTGCCAACGATAGATTTTTATGGTATTATTAGTATGATATTGGACTAATTGCGGAGAAGATCATGTTTGCAGACAAAGAGATCAATCGGCTCGTTAACGCTTATTGCAGGCTGCGCGACAGGCAGTACGCCGTGTACAGCCGATGCGCCAAAGAACACGGATTGACCGTCAACGAACTGTTCGTATTGGATATACTTTGGTTTGCGCCCGAAGGCTGTACGCAGAAAGAGATATGCGAGCGGCTTTCCGCCAATAAACAGACCGTTGCGGCGATAACGGGAAGGTTTTTTAAAAAGGGATTTTTTTATTGCGAAGAAGTGGCCGAAGACAGGCGCAACAAGCGCATCCGCTTTACTGCCGCAGGCAAGGCGTATGCGGGCGGCGTCATACCCGGCGCCGCGGAGGCGAAAAACCTCGCGATGGCGGATTTGGAGCCCGGACAGGCCGCCGAACTGGTGCGTCTGACGCAACAGTTTACCGAAAACATGGAAAGACGATTTACAGACATACGGAGGTGAAACGATGATCCTCAACACGGGAGCGCGGACGGATACCGTGCAATATTTTTCGGATTGGCTGCTGAAAAGATTTAAGGAAGGGTATGTTTATACGCGCAATCCCCTGTTTCCGAACAAAGTTGCGCGTTATGAACTTTCGCCCGATAAGATCGACGCCGTTTTGTTCTGCTCGAAGAATTACGCCCCGATCCTGCCCCGGCTGCGCGAAATTTCCGACCGATACCGCACGCATTTCCATTACACGATCACCGCCTACGGCAAAGAGACGGAACCCGGGGTACCGACGATCGACGAAAGCATAAAAACGCTTACGGAGCTTGAAAAAATTGTCGGCAAAGAAAAAATCGCGTGGCGTTACGACCCGATACTGCTCACCGAAGATTATACGGTCGAGCGGCACCTCGCCGCCTTTGATTCCATGGCGGAGAGACTTGCTCCGCACATAGACAGGTGCATTTTCAGCTTTGTCGAGATGTATAAAAAACTGGAAACCAATATGCCTGAGATCATCCCGTTTACGCAAGAGGACAAAGACCGGATAGCGGAAGGTTTGGGCGCGATTGCGGCAAAGCGCGGAATTTGGCTGCAAACCTGCGGCACGAACGGAGATTATTCGCGCTACGGCATACACTCTTCGGGCTGCGCCACTCTGGAAATCCTGGGAAAAGCTAACCGCTGCGAATTCAGAGATCTCAAACACAAGGGGTTGCGCGAAGGATGCCATTGCATCGAAAGCCGCGACATCGGCGCTTACGATACCTGCCTGAACGGCTGTAAATACTGTTACGCCAATAAAAGCCCCGAAAAGGCGCGGAAAAACTATTCACTGCATGACCCCGACTCTCCGCTCTTGCTGGGGAAACTTGAAAAAGACGACGTTTTAACGGAAGGAAATCAGAAAAGTTTCTTGAGCTCGGCGGGGCGGCAGAGTTCGCTGTTCGAGGCGGGCCTCGACTGAGTTTTTCTCACAGGCGGACATCGGATATGTACGGCGCCGCAATAAAAAATTTGTTCAAAAAGGGGTAAGCTTATGCCGGAACTGCCCGAAGTGGAAACGGTGCGGCGGGTGCTCGAACCGCACTTGCAAAACAGAATCATTACAGAAGTACAAATACATAACCCTCAGGTCATTGCCGCGCCCTCTCCCGAAGAGTTTGCAGAAGACGTGCGCGGACAGAAGATTGCCGCCTTTGCCCGGCGGGGAAAATTTTTGCGGCTGCAATTCGAGAGCGGCGATCATCTTACCCTGCACCTGCGCATGACGGGATGCCTGACCCTCGCGCCCTGCGGAACGCCGTGCGGAAAACATATGCACCTCGCGTTTTCCTTAAACGACGGAAATGAATTGCGTTACGAGGATGTCCGCCGCCTGGGGAAATTTTGGTATACCGAAAGCGGGGACGCGGACACGAGCGGCACGGAAAACCTGGGGATTGAACCCTTTGACGCGGCGCTTTCCGTGCAATATCTGCGTGAAAAATGCGGACAAAGCAGAAAGCCGGCGAAGCAAATGCTGCTTGACCAGAGCATTGTTGCCGGGATAGGCAATATCTATTCGGACGAAATACTCTTTGCGGCGCGGATCCGCCCCGATAAGCCCTGCCGCGAACTTTCTGAAGATGAATTTGAGCGCCTTGCCAATACCATACCCGAACGGATAAAATTTTTTATTGAAAAAAACGCGATCACCTTTGAAGAATATACTGCTGCCGAAGGAAGAGAGTACCGCAATACCCCCTTTTTTCAGGTATACGGAAAAGCGGGACGCCCCTGCCCTATTTGCGGCGGAACATTAAAGCGGATCGTGCTCGGCGGCAGAAGCTCGGTTTTCTGCCCGCATTGCCAGCAGTGATGCCGTCCTCTTTTTATCTTCCCTCTGCAAAACAACGGTCGCGCATCGGTTTGAAAACGCTCGACGAATACTTTGAATACCTCGACTTTCAGGAACGCCTGCAAAAGCGACGCGATAAGTCAAAGGATATGGAGATGTGAAAGTTAAAATTATATGTTATAACCTTTTTGTAGGACGGTTTACCCAATTGTGGCTATTAGAATCGAGTGGATATAAGTCATAAATGTAATCTGGAGATTCTCTTAAAAAATCATCAATTGTAAATTCTTTATCTTTTTTAAT
>CALVXE010000046.1 GCA_944368795.1 uncultured Clostridia bacterium
GGGGGCAGGTACGCCTCCCCCTTCCCCGCCGCGGAAATTCGAGGCGGCCGAATAGGGCGCGAGCGAAAACTCACAGATGTCCGTCCCCGCAACGCGCACGCCGTACCTCTCTTCGATCTCCCGCACGGGCACCGCCTTCGCATGAATGATGCTCCCCTGTTCTTCCACCTGTTCGCAGGCGAGGTTTTCGGGATAGATCTCGAACGGCGGCACGGCCGCGACGCGCACCGTCCCCTCTTTGGCCCCGCCGAGCCCGCCGAGCACTTTTCCTCCCCGCGCGTCCCACAGCACCTTATAAAAGGCGGTCCCGCACGTCTCGCTCCACACCGTCGCGCGGGATATCACTTCGTCGAACGCGCATTCTTCGCATACCGAAGAGAGCACCTGCGACGAAAGTTTCGCCGTCCGGATGTCCCCCTCCTCGCCCGTAGCGGCGCGCACCGCCAATTTCGGTCGGACGCGCGCCAATTTCGCGCAGCGGGTATCGATCGCGGGCGCGATATGGTTGTATACCCGCCGGCACTGCCATGCGTAGCGCGGCTCTTCCTCCTCCAGTTCCCCCGCCGGGTTGATCATGCAATACTGATTCCCGGCAAGGAAATTCATGTTCAATTCCCAGCCCCGCTCCAACAGGCGGCGCTCCTCCCGCCTCTGTTCGAACGCCTGCCTGACTTCGCGCACGCAGCGCTCTTCGAACTTTTCGCCGAGGCGCGGCGTTCCCTTACTTTTTTTCATGTTCTGTTTCCTCCCGCAAAAGCCGCAGCAATCTCTCCTTTTCCGCCGCGAGCTGTTCGTCCGTCATCCCGCCGAGCGGCTCTGCTTCTTCCAGCAATACTTTCGCCGCCTGAATATCCGGCGGCACCGTCTTTTTGGTTACTTTGCGCTTTACAAGCACCGCTTCGCCCTCGCTGAACCCGTATTCTTCCACGATCTCGTCCGTTTCGAAGCCGAGCGCGCGCCTGAGCAGCGCTTCCTTTACTCCGTCGTTCAATGGCCACCTCTCTTACATTCTGCCCCCTCCCCGCCGCCGGCGGATCAGGCGCTCTTTGTCTCTCTGCACCGCCGTCATCGCCGTCGCCGCAGAAGCGGCGCGCGGTTTCGTCATCAGATAATACCGCAGTTCGTCCAGCGCGTGGTCGTCGCGCTTTTTCGGCACGTCGCCCTCCCCCCAAAAATACCCCTTCAATTCGCGGATCAGATTGACGCAGTTCTCAAAAATATACAGCCGCGGCTTACCGTTTTCGCCCTTCAAATAGCTCTTCACCCGCGCGATCCCCGCGAACAGATTTTTATCCACGTTGGCGTTCACGTTGATGCCGCGCTCGTAAAACAGTTCGCTCACGCTCTTGCTCCCCGCAAGCGTCCTCTGGTTCGCCGCCGAATCGATCAGCGCGCACAGGCGACCTTTAAAATCGGTATGCCAACCCAGCGCTTCGCTGATCCGGCGGATCCTTTCCGCATGGTGATCGATATCCCGCTTCGCCTCATAATGTTCCGCAACGACGTAAACGTTGCCGTCGTAATCGGTACAGTACCAATGCGCGGAGAGCGGATTGTTCAGCCCGGGGTCGATGGAAATCTGATCCTGCCATTCAAACGGGATCGGAAACGGCGCGATGACATGGATCCTCTCGTCAAATTCCGGATACACCAGCCCTTCGTTCACGCAGAACTTCCCGTAGCGGCGGCTTTCCAGCTGTTTTTCGTCCAGCGAGCTTTCAAACAGCTGAATTTCGCTCTTTTTCAAAAACGGATTGTCCGCCCATTCCATGAATTCATACCACACTTCGGGGTTGTTGCCGCGGTTCATATAGATCTCGTCGAAAACGAACGTCAGCCCTTTCAGCGGCGTCATCGTTCCGAAAATATCCCCCGCGCGGTCCATCACGCGCATGCGGCACTCGTCGTAGATATCTTTGGGCGGCTCCTCGTCGAACCACACGAAATCCAAAGACGCGCCCTGGAACTTCTCGCGCCCTTGGTCGCAGCTTTTGAACCCGATCACCGAAACGCCGCCGAACACATTTTTTACGCGGATCTGGTCGATCACGCCCGAAGGAGACCCCTTTTTTCCGACGGTCATCGCGATATCCTCGATCCATTCCGGGGCGAGATACTGCAAGATCTTCTTCTGCGCCACGTCTCTCTGCACCTGCTGCGAGAGCGAAACCACCCAGCCGAACACGTTCGGCCTGTTTTTTCGGTACGGATGTATGCCGCGCGCCATATATACGCACTCTACGGCGCCGCATTCCGTCTTGCCGCTTCGGTTTCCGCCGAAGATCCAGCGGTTGCGCTTTTTGCACTTGTGAAAGGCGATCTGTTTTTTATGTTTCTTTCTGCCCGTATTGTAGCGCGAAAGGGCGTTCCCTTCCGCGCGGCGCGCCTGCTCCCGCTCGATCTGTGCGATCCTGCGGATAATTTCGTCTTCACCCATATGACAAAATCCGTGATAATATCCTTCCTTTTCCCCTTCCTCGCGCACAAAACCATAGTATAATCGGTTTCACACGGAAAGAGGAGGTAATCCTATGATTAAAAAGCTGCTGTTCACGCTCGTCTGCGCCTGCGCGCTCGCGCTTTGCCCCTTCCGCACGGCCGCGGCGGAAACCGCGCCCGATTACGGATACGCGCGCATCGAACAGAGCGGCGTCTACCTGTACGGCCGCGCCGAAGCGGATTCCGGACTGTTTGTTCTGCCGCAAACGTACTTCGTCAAACTGACGGGCGAAACGGGGGATTATTACTCCGTCGAATACCTCTCCTCCACGCAGAGCCGCCGTTCGGTGCGCGGCTACTGCCTGAAATCGCAGATAACCCCCGTCGATTACATACCGGAGACCCCCTTTCTCGTTTACGCGGTCGACGTTACTTTCCGAACGGAAACGGGAACGGGCCTGCCCGACGATTTTTTGACGGAATACGTCCTGACCGCGGCCTTTTACGGCACCTTTTCGTACGGTTCCTCCACCTACTATTACGTCGATTTGGAGGGCGATTTCGGCTATGTGCCCGCCTCGGCGTGCTCGCCGCTCGACTACCCTCTCAATACGGAACACACCGAAACGGAAACGCCGCCCGCCGAAGAGACTCCGCAGAGCGAGGGCATGAGCGCGCTCAACATCGTGCTCATCTGTGTGCTCGCCGTTGCCGCACTCGGGGCGATCTATTTCCTGTTCCGCCCCTCGAAGAGCGCCGCGAAGGATCCATTTTCCGACGACGCGGAAGACCCTTACTGAGCCCGCCGCCGCGCACAGCGCAGCTCGGCCTTCGTGCGCTTGTCTACAAATCCGCCGACTTTCTTTTCGCGGACGCACTCCAGCGCCGCCGCCACGTAAGGAACGGAACCGAACGCCTTCGCAAACCAGTTTTCGTCCATCCCCTCCCGCAAAAACAGGCAGCCGAGCTTTCCTTCCAGCCGTTTCTGCCGCCGAAAATACGTCCTCTGCACGCAATCCATGCGCATATCTGCAAACTCCCCTTGCAAAACGCCCGTCCTGCGGAAATATTTGTATTCGAGAAGATATTTTTCTTCGCGGCTGAGCCCCTCCAGAATTTTGTCCAGCCCCTCCTTCAAAACCGCGAAACAATCGCGGACGTACAGATAATCGAGTATTTTCTGCACACAGCTCTCCGCGCTCTCCTTACCCGTGTACGAGGCCTGCGCCTTTGCCTCTACGATTTTTCCGATATCCTCGTTCAGCCGTTCGAGTTTCGGGTATAACAGCAATGATACGATCTGATAATCTTTCACTCCGCCTCCTCCTTTCCTGCCTGCGTCCGCGCCCCTTTCCGCGCCGTCCGCAAATCCATTATCGCACGGTTTTTTGCAGATTGACAGCATAGCTGACAGAAAAATACGAACATATGTTCGTATTTTTCTGCATTATACAATAAAAAACAGGCATGCGATTGCCTGTTTCCAAAATTTTCCAAATAAAAATGAAAGCGAACTGCTCCGCGCAAATACAAAAAATCTGTCGACAAACGGCAGATTATATGCTATAATAGCTCTATATTATTGAATGCGCGCCGCGCGCACGCGCGAGAAAAGGGCCTTCGAAGGGTCCGCGGGGAAACGAATGAAAAAGATTCTGCTGTTTATACTGATCATCGGACTGGCGGCCGCAGCATGCGGCGCCGTCGCCGTCCATGCGGAAGAAGAGGGCGGGGCCGGTTCCGCGAATCAAACGGAATACGAACTGTTCATGCCCGGCGAATATTCTCCCGAAAATTCATCGCAGTCCTTTACTGCCTATGAACAATACCTCGAATTGGAAAACCCCTCCGATCTCGCGATCTGCGAAAAGTATGTAGCGATCGCCGATCAGTCCGTTTCCGGGAACAATTCTTCCATCTATATTCTGCAAAGAGATGGCGGCGAACCCCGATATGTGCGCTTTTCGCACACCAATGCGAACGCCATATCCGGGCTGAACTTTTACAATGCGGAAGACGGGTCGACCTATCTCTTCTTCTTCAGCGCGATCGGCACCATTTCCTGGCTCGACTGCGGCGACCCCTCACAGACGGGAAATGTAGATACGGAAATCCGCCCCTATTCAATGATCGTGAGCGGCAGCTATATCTATTACACCCAAGCCAACGATACCTATTCGGACGTCTATGTATCCACGATCGAAGAAACCGACGGCGGATTTACGATCCCCACGCCGAGCGAGGCCCTGCAAAGCAACCTGGCAGGCAATTCCTCCACCTTTTCCGAATACGGCGGCACGGTATACCTGGCCAACCGCAAACAGATCTATACCTGCACGCCCACCGAATTTCTGCAGCAATACAGCCTTTCTCTCAACGACGTAGACAATTTCGCGATAACCGCAAACAATGAAAGGCAGATCGTATATATCGGCGCGGGCAATATGTACATCAACGACGAAACGACCGTCATCGGCGAATTTTCCGTCGTAAAACTGTTCGACGGCATGATCTATGCGATCGAAAACGACCGGGTGCGCCAATACGACCTCACTGCCGATTCGTTCACGGAATATATGATCGGCAAGTATTCGGAATACCCCAACCGCCTCGACGCCGCGCAAGACATCTCCTCTTACGCAGACAAAGTGGTGATCGCGGACACGGGCAACAGCCGCATCACCGTTTACGACGGCACATTTACCGTGTACGCCTCGCAATACCCCGCCGATCTGGTCTGCGCGGGCGAAACGCACTTCCTCGCCGTGGCCGGTTCCGTCGCCTATCTTTACGGGTATGAAGGCGGAACGTATACCGAAAGTTTTTCGCTGGACGGAGCAATTTCCGGCGCAGCCTACTCTTTCGGAAAATTCTATCTCGTCTCTGCCAACGGGCGCGATACCTATGAAATCGACTGTGCCGACCTCTCTGTACAGCACGGCACGCCCAACATCACCTCGCCGGAAAACCTCGCGGCCGATATTTACGGCAATTTATACGTCCTCACCGCAAACGGTCAGGTCAATCGCTATTCGCGGGACGAGTTCCTGTCTTCCTCGGCCGCTTCTTCCGAGCGCATCGCACAGTTCAGCGCCGACGCGCATGACATCTTCGTCGATTATTCGGGCCTCGTATACGTTTTGACGGAAAACTCCGTCTGCTACGGCGACGCGGATCTCTCCCCCGTTACCGTAACGCTCGACCTCGGCGAAGCGGTGTTCAACGGAACGGAAAAAACCGCCCTCGCATTCACCTTCGAACAGGAAAACGGAGCGATCCATCTCCTATCGGACGGCTTTATCGTAAAACTCGGCCTTGGAACAAACGCGCCGAGATCTCTCAAAAACATATCCGCCGACGGCCTCTATGAGGCAATAAACGGCGACACGGAAGAATCGGCCGCGCGGGGAATGCTGGTTACCGTCCCCGCAGGTTCCGTTCTCCTTTCGCTGGATGCGGAAAACCTTGCGGAAAACGCGCAAACGGTTTCATATTCGGACTATTCTCCTCTCGAAGAAGCGCGCGTCGGCATCCTCGTCTGCGAACTTCCGGACGGAGGCGGGAGCGTGGTCGCCTTTTTCGAATACGACCCCGAATACACTTTTGAAGCGGACGGCAGGCAGTTCACCGCAACCCTGCGCAATTATACGCTCGCCCTCGTTCTCGGCGATGAAAGCGAACTCACGGTCCTTTCCGAAGCGTACGACGATACGGGATACGTCGGCTATACGACGAACGAAGTCGGCCTCTACCGCTTCCCCGCGATGTCGCTGCTGACCGAACGGAACAATCCCGATAATCCCCTCGAAACGGAGGAAAAGGTTTCCGTCTCCGAACGGCTGGCGAAAAACGAAGCCGTTACGGTCCTGTTCACCCTGCGCTGCGCGGCGGACGATTCGCAGCGGTTCGGCCTGGATGCCGACTATTGTTTTGTCCGCACCGAACGCGGGACATACGGATTTGTCCCCGCGAACTATGTGCTCTCGTACGATCCCTCCTCGACCGTTTCGGCGAATTTTGAATTCCGCAACCTGCGCAAAGGCGCAAGCGTTACTTTGTACGCGTCCGACGGCCAGCCGCTCACCCTTTCTTCCCGCGAACAGCTCAAGGTTTACGGAGAGGCGGACGAGAACGGCATGATCTACGCCGAATATACCGACGAGTCGGGCGTTGTCTACTCCGGATACATTGAAGAGAGCAGCCTCTACAGTGCAAGCGGCTCGGTAGTCGCCGTCCTCGTGGCCGTTACCCTCGTTACCGCCGCGGTATTGTGCAGCGTCTGCTACCTCATCTTCCGCAAACAGCCGACCTTGCAATGACCCGCGCGCAGGGAACGCCTTTTCCGTTCCCGCCGCGCCGCATTTCTTTGCCGCCCTCCCCATAAACGAAACGGTCCTGATTCACCGCATCGAAAAGCGCCCCATCGGTCAACCCGATGGGGCGCTTCTGTCTTAACAAGCTCCGTCCCGCCATGCAAAGAGGGCGCCTTCGATTTATGCGCCCGCATGTTTCAAAACGAGGAGGCCGAAGTTACATCCGGCCTCCTTATCCGTTTTATTCAAGCGATCGCGGCTTTACTCGAAATCCCCTTGCCCGTACGCTTTTTCCGCCCCCGTGTAGAGCGAAAATTCGCGGTCGAGGTCGAAGTCTTCCGCGCTGTCGAAAGCGGCAAGTTTGGAAATGGAAACTTCGTAAGCGGTCATCGTCTTCACTTCGTATTCGCTGATTTTCTTTTGATATTCGCGGCTCTGTATCCTCCCGGAAAGGGCGATCTTATCCCCCACCTGCAAATTCTTCACAAACCGCGCGTTTCTTCCCCAAGCGATGCAGGGAATATAGTCGGATTTATTGTACGCCCTGTTCACGGCGACGAGAAGATCGGCTATTTCGCGGTTGAACGGCGTCGTACGGTACACGGGCGGCTTGCAGATATACCCGCTCAAGACGATGCTGTTCGGATTTTTCGCCGGCGGCGCGTCCACGGGTTCACGCACAAACACCGTCAGCATCAGCCGCGATTTTCCGTTCTCGATCTTATTGTACGAGCGGAACTGCCCCAACGCGCACAGGGTCGAGCCGACCTTCAGTTCCCGTTCGGAGATCAGCCGTTCCGAAACGGTTACGGGCAGTATGTCCGCCTGTCCCGAAAGGCGCATCACCTTCACTTTCAGCTCGTAAAACCCTTCTCCGTACACCTCATGCGAAAAGGCCGCCTCGCTGACGATCTCGCCCATGATAAAAACTTTGTTGTTTTTCTCGATGCCGTTCATAAAAAACCATCCTCCAAAAAAAGTTCTTAAAAAATTTTATCGGATCGCGGCGTGCTGTCTTCCGCTCGCGTCGATCGTGTAATTTTCGCGGTAGATCAGCTCCCCGATCGGAACAAATTCATACCCGCTGTTCTTCAGCGTATCGAATATGATCGGCAGGGCCTCCGCCGTATGCAGCCCGTTATTGTGGCAAAGAATGATGCTCCCGCTCTGTACGCGGCTGATGATGCGCATGGCGATATCCGTCGCCGAAAGGTCCTTCCAATCGAGGCTGTCGACGTCCCATTGTATCGTATAATATCCCTCTTCCGCCGCCGTCTGGATCAAGAGGTCGTCGTAATCCCCGTACGGAGCGCGGAACAATTCCACCTCTTTCCCCGTAACGGATTCGATCGCTTCCGAAGAAGTGCGGAGTTCTTCCCGTATCTGGTCGGCGCCGAGTTTCGACATGTACGAATGCGTCGCGCTGTGCGTGCCGATCTCGTGCCCCGCCTCGTCGATTTTCTTCACATATTCCGGGTACTTTTCCGCCCAGAATTCCACCATAAAGAAAGTTACGCGCACATCCGCCCGCGCCGCCGCCTCCAAAATCGCGTCGGTGTGTTCCGTCCCCCAGGCGCAATCGAACGAGATGGCGATCTTTTTATCCTCTCTCTCCACGCTGTAAACGGGCAGCTTGCGCACCGTTCCCCCCGTATAGACGGCGTACGCTCCGGTAAAATGCAGCGTCAGCGAAAGCGCGAGCACAAGCGCGGCCATTCCTGCGGCAAGAACCGCTTTTCCCAAACGAAACGCGTGTATCTTCATTTTTCCTCCCGATTATACCGCTTCGCGGCGCAAAAAATTTGACTGTTTTTGCCGAAAAAACGCTGATTTCGGCGCTTTTGCCTCTTTATATTCTTTCACTTTCGCAACTCTCGTTTTTTATCTATATTCGTCTCTGTTTCAAATTATACCTGTCCCGAAAAGGAGCCGTTCCCATCCCGTCTTTTCTGCGGAATCACCCGCTCTTTCCGCCCCGCTTCACTCCTGCAAAGTCAGAGTGAAGGGCGGAAGGCATGCCTTGCCGCAATGCCGCGCCTTCCGCAAAATACATTCCGCCTGCAACCGGCTTTTTCGCCGCTCTTTTTTTATAAGCGTAAGAGCGCCGTCCTCTTTTTGTCGTAATAAAAATCCCCGCGTAGAAACGCGGGGTATTTCATTTTCGGGCGGTTCGCCCCAATACTGCCGGCAGCGCGCAAGCCGCGCTTATGACGACCCGGCAGTCATGCGACTGTTATTTGCTGCCCGCAAACGGGCCTTTCCTGTGCTTATCTTTCTTTGCCCATGGCTTCGCCCCTCTTCTATTGTTGCCGCTTATTTCTGCTTTTCTGCTTACTTTTCTGTTATCCTTGCTTTTTTCTTCTTTTTTGCCTTCTCTTCTGCTCTTTTTTGTTCATCGGCAAAGCCTTTCTTAAACCCGCGGACTATCCGCGGGTTTTCATTATACAACAAAAAAAGCCGCCCCTTCGGGCAGCTGAAAGCAGATTCACGATAATCTCACTACAACGCGATTTTCCGTGATTTTGCGGTTTTACATTTTATCACTCGAAAAAGTAAAAACCACGCTTTTTACTTCCCCCCCCCCGATTTGCCGAAGGGCTTATGCAGGAAAGGTGAATGCGGCACACATTTTATGGCGTGCCCCGAAGAAGCGCGCCGCAGAGGAAAACTCCGAACACAAAAAAGGCGTACCGTTTTGGTACACCTTTTTTCGTTGGGGTCTTCCTCCAACTCTCGAAAATTTGTTTTATCAGCTTAAAACAAATTTTGAGAACCTTTTAGCTCTTTATATACTTCATTGACCAGAAACCGACGGCCTTGCAGCCCTTTTTCAGCTTGATGTTTTTGCCCTTTGTGGTGCGGTCTTCGATGGTGATATCCTCTTCGGTATCCGCCTGCACGAGCGACCCGTCGTCCATCTGTACGGCAAATTTGTACGGCTCGGTAACGTAATCCGCATACGCGACCTTCCGCCCCTTGCCCAAATCGACGATCTTGACGCCCTTTCTGTACCGCGCCATCGGGTCGATCTGCGAAGCGATCACTTTTTTGATGGTATTGCCGTCCGTCGCGACGATGATCTCCCCTTCGCCGTCGATCTGCCCGGCATATACGACGTAATCCCCTTCCGAAAGCGCTACGCCGCGCACGCCGGCAGAGATCCTGCCCTGCGTCGGGATATCGTTCTTATACGCATTCAGGCACATGCCCCCCGCCGTTACAAAGAACAGCGTCGTAGTCGGTTCGGGGTCGTCCGTCTCGATCCCGATGATCTCGTCGCCCTCGTTCACCTTTACCGCCTGGAAGGCATATTTCAAAATATTGTATTCTTTCCAGTCGCTCTTTTTCACATAGCCGAGTTTCGAATAGAACAGCAAGCATCCCTTCGGCATCTTTTCGCCCACTTCGTAAAACGCGATCGGCTTTTCTCCTTCCTGCGCGTCGGGGCAGAGTTCGGCATATTTCATCCCCCTGTCCTTCAGCTTTCCGGGTTCGATCCCCTCAAAGTCGATCTTATAGCAGTTGCCCATGTTCGTAAACGAATATATAATTCTATCCGTGGACGTATGGATCTGCAGTTTCAGCACGTCCGATAAAGCCGAGCGTTCGCCCAGATTCTTATCGGACATATTGAAATTCTTTTCGGTAACGACTTTGATCTTGTCGTCCGCCGTATAGCACAGCACGCATTTCTCTGCGGGTCGGACGTCATCGAATTTCTCGACTTTGATATCCGCGACGTCGAACACGAGCGAACTCTTTCTCTCCGATTTATACTGCTTTTTCAGCTCCTTGAGTTCCTCTTTTACCACTTCCATCTGCAGTTTTTTGCTCTCGACGATGGCGGTCAGTCTGGCAATGAGCTTTTTCAGTTCTTCCAGTTCCTGTTCGAGTTTATAGATCTCCAGCTTCGTCAGCCGCGCCAGCCGAAGGTCGAGGATCGCCTGCGCCTGCCGCTCCGAAAGCTCGAACCGCTCGCGCAGTCTCTGCCGCGCCGCGGGAACGCTCTCGCTCGTCTTGATGATCTGAATGACCTCATCGATGTTGCGCACGGCGATGATCAGCCCTTCCAAAATATGGCAGCGCTCTTTGGCCTGCGCCAGGTCGAACTTTGTGCGGC